>NZ_WIVR01000002.1:0-230222 GCF_009600525.1 Pseudomonas sp. FSL R10-1350 | reverse complement strand
TGAACGCAGAATTCGCGTGTTTGATGAGGCTCGGTCAGGCGCTGGGTACACGCGCCCCAGTGGCGATCCTTGAACAACTGCTGGAGAATCTGCGGCACGCTGCGCTGCTGAAAGATGCGCCAGTCTGATTGCAGGTTGGCGCGGGCCAGCTCGGGCTCGATACGGGCGCGATACCAGGTGCGGCGAAAGCCGGTCTTGCCTTGCTCGAACTGGCTGATCAACCCGTGCACGTACCGCACTGGCTGGCCATTTTGGAAGAGGGTCAGTGTGGCGGGCTTGTCCAGCAGGGTGGCGAAGTCGGCATTGGCGGATTCACTGATCAATTCAACGTTTAAACAGAAAAGTTCAGAGATGCCTTCGCTCAGTTCAAATGACACCACATCAAAGGCAATGTCGGCTGTTGAACTGAATGTAAACCGCACATTCTGTGAAGAGGGCATGAAGGCTCCCGCATATTAAGTGCATGGGCAGGTTTAATTAATGAGTGTTCGGGCATGTAAGTGCCCACGGTTAAATAAACGTGCAAGTGTTTGTAGGTACGCTTGTCAGGCTTGAATTGCCTGTTTTATTGATGTGATAGGCAAGATGCTTTTATATTTATTCGTCTATGGCGTCTCGTTGTTTATTCGACAGGTCTGTTTATATAAATACACACCCGTTAACACGTTTAAATGTTGGCTTGTTGGCCAGTTTGAACAGGCCAGGTGAACGCGGTATCGCGAGCAATATTGACCATGTGTAAAAGGTGAAAAGACTGGTTGCTGGCGTATAACGCCATAAAGTGCGACAGGACACTGCCGAACACCTGTAAATCGCCCTCGCCACTGAAGGCTGCCGGATCGACACAGAGCGTGGTTTGGCTGCCCCGCATCGGGATGCCCTTGAACACATAGTCTATGGGCTGGTTGCTGACCTTTTTGATGCCATTCAAGCGGTGCTGGGTGGCCCGCTGATGCTGCAGGTCATGGGGGGCGATGAAGTCGTAGACCTGCAACACTGCCTTCAACGCGGCGGGTGAGGTGAGGGACAGTCGGTTCAGCGACAGGTTGGAGATCAGCGCCCAATGCGCTTCACCGTCAAACACGGGCGGGTATTGAGGTGTCGGCCGGGTCAGGTTGCGGTAAGTGGCAAAGGCCGGTGTTGTTTGGGTCACCAGGCAGATATCGCCGATTTCCAGTTGCTGGGGCACGTCATTGTTGGTGCAGGTCAAGGCAACATTGAGTTCTTCGCGCTGACCCAGGTAAGGGCGCTGATTGCCGTGTATCAGGCTGAGGGTATGCCTGGCCTGTTGCGTCAGCAGCTCGGGTTCAACCGCCAGGTTGTAATAGGCCGCTTCTTGTTCGCTGGCGGTTTCGACGCGATGGGCCAGCGACTGGTAAGGTTCGAAACGCCGCTCGGGTTGTAGTGACTCGGGGTCACGTTGACGGGCGCTCACCCTATCAACGCTGAAAATACTGTAAGCCTCCGGGCGCCGGGTGCGCGGGCGTACGATTTGATTCAGTTCTGCACCGTCCAGCAGGATCGGCTCGGCCGGGTGCTCAAACAGGTTGATGGCTGGGGTGCAGTACAGGCAGAACGTCTCGGGGCTGATCTCTACTGAAGCGGGCAGCGGTTTTGAAAAATGCAGCTCCAGGCGCACGGTTTCGCTGGTTTTTTCGGGCAAATGGCGCTTCAGGCCTTTGAGCGTGAACCCATGGAAACGCTCGGGAAAACAGAAATACTCCTGCAGCAGGCGATAGCCGTTCTCGTGTGGAGCAAAGCCAGGCAGCAGTGCGTCATCGGGTTCGAAGCCGGCAAAACTCAAGATATTTGGCGGCAAGCTGAGTTGATGATCACCGATGCCCAGGCTGATTCTCTTGAGGTGCTGTGAGAGCCATTGGTACAGCACCAGCGCGTTGGCGCTATTGACGCCGAGGTGGAAATCCAGCCGGTCGCAGTTGATCTGGTTCCAGGGCTGTTGCGACAGAGCTTGCAGCTCAAGGCTGATAACGGACTTTTGCACGCTGTGGGAGACACTGGCGCTGCTGACCACCATCGGGTGCAGGTGCACGTCGGTACAGGTGCGGAAGGTGCAGTTCACACCATTGACCGGCTTGGCATGCAACAGTGTGCCCTTGGGGATGATCTGCGAGCCGCTGAGCGCATGTTGCACCGGTTCAAAGCGCATGAGCGTGGTGCTGGGCAATGGCCGCAGAGCATTCGGGGCGACCATTTGCAGCAGCGGGTGAGTGAGTTCGGGCAGATCATCTTCAATCTTCATCGCCAGCTTGGCGGTCAAAAAAGCGAAGCCCTCCAGCAAGCGCGCCACATCCGGGTCGCTGGCTCCCGGCCCTAGAAAAGGTGCCAACTGCGGATTGTCCTCAGCAAACTCGCGCCCTAACTCCTGGAGGTCGCGAAGTTCTTTCGCAAAGCGATCTTTCAAGGACATGGCGATACCGATTAATAAAGGGTTGAGTTCGGGTGGTTAGTTGCAGGAAGTATTTGTAAGAAACTTCCTGCAACTAACAGCTGTGAGGTTTTATGAGTGGACAGTTTCAGGTTGAATAACTGCGCAGTGAGTACTTATCCCTACATGAAGTGAGTCTAGGCAGGGGGCTATGCAGTCACAACCATCTAGCAGAAATCAGGAGCGAACTTACCTGTGATGATGTTTTTGTCTGACAGTTAATTCCTACATAGACATTGTTTGGGCGAAGGTACAGTTGGGCTAAAGGCGCGATTGCTCGTATGCCGCTGTCATGACTTGCCAGGTGTGTGTATCCGCCGGAATCAAATGTTCGATGCGCAGTGAGGTGACGGTGATGTCGAGCGGCATGCCGAAGGTGGTGAACGTGGACATAAAGTTCAGCTCGCCCTGCGGGCATTTAATACGCGTCAACACCAGCGGAGGGAGTTCGCCGGGGCCTGTTTCAGGGGCGTCTGGTGCGGGCAGGCGCTCCAGTATTCTGGCCAGGGCGGGGTTGTCCAATGCCTCGCGGGTAGCGCGCTGCCAGGCAACATGGCGGATTTCGTCGGCATTGATCAAATGATCACCCAGCCCGCCGGGCTGTAGCAGGGTGACTAACAGATTTAACCCATGTGCCGAATCACTCGGCAGGCCGACAAGGTCGAACAGCACTTGAGTGCTGGCATTGGCGGCCAGCACTTCCCATTGGCTGCCCAGCACAATGGCCGGGGCCGGGTTGTTGGCGTGCAGGACATGAGTGATGGCCTCGCGTACCGCGTCCATGGCGGGAGAGGCCAGCGGGGTGGCTTCATAGCGGGGCGCATAACCCGCCGCCAGAAAAACACTGTTGCACTGCTCAAGGGGCGCTTCGAGGGCCATCAGTAAATGATGCAGCGTGGCGGGGCTCGGCTTGGCCCGCCCGGTTTCGATGCAACTCAGATGGCGCTGGGAAACCCCGGTGATCAGAGACAGCTCAAGCTGGCTCAATCGGGCGTGGCGGCGAAGCTCACGCAACAGTGGGCCGGCGGTGATCGTGGGTGGGGTGCGCTGAATCGGTGGGCTGCTCATGGGCGAACTCTGGCAGTGCAAACGGGATTAGTCCATGACCTGTGAGGTCATTGCTGAGCAGGCAAAAGTATCACTAACGTGGGCCTCCCATCAGTCGTTGCAGTTTTCCTGGATGAAGACATGAAAAGACCGTATCTCGCCCTTGTCGCTTTACTGGGTTTCTCTGTGTACACGGCCTATACCCTGTGGCTGGCAGAGCAGCCACTGATTGAGTTTGGCCTGGCTCTGATGTCCAGCCCCGACACCGCTCAAGTGGTGATTGACCTCTATTTGATGGCGGCCCTGGCGTGCGTATGGATGTACCGGGATGCGCAACGGCAGGGCCGCTCTAAGGTCTCGCTGTTGCCTTACTTCATGCTGACGGCTGTATTCGTATCCATCGGCCCGTTGCTGTACATCGTGGTCAATGGTTTTAAAGACAGGGCGCAGCCATGAGCGGCGTGTTGAGTGTCTACGCGCTCTGCGTGGTGGTGCTGTGCGTGAAGATGTTTGCGCTTTCCTGCTATCAAGGCTTCTATCGCATCAAGTCCCTGGCCTTTACCAATCGTGAAGACGCAGGTTACTTCAACCGCCCGGTCAGCCCGAAGGAATTGCCGCAAGTCGCACGCGCCGCGAAAGCCTGGGCTAACGATCTGGAGAACATCCCTTTGTTCTTTGTATTGGGCGGTTTGTGTTGTGCATTGGAGACGTCGAGTGGTGCCACGATTTGGCTATTCTGCGTGTTCAGCGTGGCGCGCGTGTTGCACTCTGTGTGCTATCTGGCAGGGTGGCAGCCTTGGCGAACCGTCGCGTATGCCGTCGGCATTGTTTGCCTGTCGGGGCTGGGCGCAATGGTCGGGCTTAGGGCGCTAGCGACGCTGTGAGGGGATTAATGACCTGCAAGGGAGTTAACAGGCTATGAAAAAAACCATAAGAGTTGCCAATGTCGGCGATATCGACACCATTTTTGAAATTCGAACCCGTGTTCGGGAAAACCATTTGTCACGTGAGCAATTGGCAGACATCGGCGTAACGCCAGAGGCTATCCGCGAAGTCATTGCGAACGCACCCTGCATTTGGGTTGCCGAGGTCGATGGCACCCCAGTCGGGTTTTCCATGGCTGATCTGCAAGACGCGTGCGTTTTTGCAGCCTTCGTTTTGCCGGACTACGAGGGGCTCGGTCTGGGTCGCCTGTTGATGGCGAAAGCGGAGGCTTTTCTGTTTGAGCAGCACTCCACGATATGGCTGGAAACCGCTGAAGCCAGTCGCGCCAATGGCTTTTATCGAGCACTTGGCTGGCAGCCTGTGAAAGATCTGCCTGAGGGTGATATCCGCTTTGAAAAGAGCATCCCAACCCTTCGTAGCAGTTGACGAGCACCGCGAGGCTACGTCCGATTGCGAAGCGATCGCAAATCCTCAGTGCCAGATTTAACTGACACACCGCAGAGCATGGTTTTACGACTGCTGCGCAGCCGGACGTGGCCTCGCAAAGCTCGTCAACTGCTACGGGTATGTGTTCATCGGTTTTGAGGCCGCGTTGTCAATTTGCCAAGTGGTTCAAGATGTCGTCGATTGCTCTGCGATCAGAGCGACGAAAACTTTTTTTTGTGATCTTGGGTCTCTAAAATGGCGACCTTGATTCGCTGATAGACATCGGTCTTTTGGAAACCTGAGGGGCAGCACCTGCTATGACTACTACTTCAAAACCTCTGATCGTTATCACGGGTGCGAGCTCCGGGATTGGCCTGGCAACCGCACGTCTGCTCTCGAGCGAAGGCCACCCATTGTTGCTGCTGGCCCGTCGGCTGGAACCCATGCTGGCGTTGCAATTGCCCAATACGCTGGTCTTGTCGGTAGACGTGACCGACCGTGAGGCGGTGGTTAACGCGGTGAAACAGGCCGAAGAACAATTCGGCCCGGTGGATGCCATCGTCAACAATGCGGGCGTGATGCTGCTGGGCAGCATGAGCGAACAGGACCCGTCTCAATGGGACACGATGCTCGACGTCAACGTACGCGGCCTGCTCAACGGAGTACTGGCTGTGGCAAGCGGCATGGTTGCGCGCAAGCACGGCACCATCATCAACATCGGTTCAGTGGCCGGGCATAAAACCTTCCCGAATCATGCCGTCTATGTGGGCACCAAATTTGCGGTCCATGGGTTGTCCGAAAACCTGCGTGAAGAACTCTCGCCAAGCAACGTGCGGGTCGTGACCATCGCGCCAGGCGCGGTAGAAACTGAGCTGCTGGGCCACACCACTGACGAAAGCATCAAGGACGGCTATCAAGAGTGGAAGCAAGGCATGGGCGGTGTTGTTCTGTCGCCGGAAGATGTCGCCAGAGCCATCAGCTACGCCTATTCACAGCCGCAAGGCGTGTGTATTCGCGAAATCGTCATTGCGCCAACCCGTCAGGAACCTTGAGTCCTGTTAACGTTTGCCAGCAAGCTGCGCCCATCGCCAAAGCGGTGGGTTGGGAGTGAACACCATGAGTGATCGCCAGATCATCGTTCCAGACACCATGAAATTGCTGGCTGAGCGCGCCGGTTATGCGCCTGCGGTCAAAGTCGGCACAACGCTGTATTGCGCAGGTCAGGTCGGGCGCACGGCGGATTTAGTGGTGATAGAAGACCCCGAACAACAGTTTTTGGCCGCCTGGGAAAACCTTCGCCAGGTGCTCGCAGCCGGTGGCTGTGGCTTTGAGGATGTGGTCGAAATGACCACCTATCACATCGACATGAACCAGCACATGCCGCTGTTCAGGCAGGTGAAAGACAGCCTGTTCCCCCGCAACACCTGCGCATGGACCTGTATTGGCGTCAGTGAACTGGCCAAGCCCGGTTTACTGGTGGAGATCAAGTGCATCGCCGTGCAGCGATCAGCGTCTGCGAGGGACTAAGCTCAGCGCTATCGCGCTAATCAGCGCAGCTTTCGTGGTGCCGTTCATGCTATAAACGGCGCCCAAAAAAAAGGAGCTGCAGGTTATGGATATCAAATGCTCGGTGTTTATCGCCGCCAGCGTAGACGGTTTTATCGCACGGGAAGATGGCGGTATTGAGTGGCTGCACTCGTCTGAGTATGAGTGCCCTGCGTTGAATGGCCTCAGCTACGAAGACTTCATGAACAGCATCGATGCGTTGGTCATGGGGCGCAAAACCCTGGACAAGGTGCTGTCATTTCCTGAGTGGCCTTATGCGGATAAAGCGGTCATCGTGCTTTCCCGTCTAGGCGTGAGCTTGCCAGAACCCTTGCAAGGCAAGGTTGAAGTATTGGCAGGCGAGCCGGCCGATATCGTGGCGCAGTTGGCGGCTCGCGGTATGAAGCATCTGTACATCGACGGTGGGCAGACCGTTCAGGCTTTTCTTGCGGCAGGCCTGATCAATGAGCTCGTCATCACCCGCATTCCCGTGTTGCTGGGCCGGGGTATCCCTTTATTTGGCCCGCTGGGCACCGAACAGAAATTACGCCTGATCGACTCGTCGATGTCCGATAACGGCTTTGTGCAAAGTCGCTATCAAGTGCTTTGAGTGGCTTTTAGCGTCAGCCCCCAGAACACCAGCGCTGTCAGACTGACGCTGGCGCCCAGCGCGCAAACGCCCGTCCACCCATACAGTGTGTAGAGGGTGGTCGAGGCGAGTGCGCCGAGGCCGCTGCCCACGGCATAAAACAGCATGTAGCAGCCAACCACCCGGCTGTGTGTACCCGTGCTGGTACTGAAAATCATGCTCTGATTGGTGACATGAATGGCCTGGGCGCCAAGGTCCAGCACCACCACGCCAAGAACCAGCCACAGGATGGACCAGGGGGTGAGCGCAAGCATCAGCCAGGCCAGTATCAGCAGCGCCAGTGATAAACCGGTGGTCCATTGACCCAGCCCTTTGTCCGCCAACACGCCTGCACGTGCCGCCGCCAAAGCACCGACCACACCGACCAGACCAAAGGTGCCGATGGTGGTATGCGAAAAGGAGTAGGGCGGGCTCGTCAGCAGAAAAACCAACGCGCTCCAGAAGATGCTCAGCACCGCAAATATAAACAGCGCAAGCATGCCGCGGACTTGCAGCACGCGATCGTTTTTCAATAGCGTGAACATTGAAAACACCAGCTTCGGGTAGGGCATGGGAGGCGTAGAAGGACGCTGCGAAACCAGCGATATGCAGAGCGTAACCGCCAGCGCCACCATCACCAGCGCCGCGCCCAGATACACCCAGCGCCAACCGGCCATGTCCGCGATCAATCCGGCGGCCAGCCGTGACAGCAGCAGACCGATAACGACCCCGCCTTGAACTGTCCCCACTACGCGCCCGCGCTCTTGCGGCAAACAGGCCGTCGCGGCATAGGCAATCAGGCCTTGGGTCATGGCCGTGCCCATAAGACCGATGGCCAGCATGCTGACTAACATCACCGTCGGGGAGTGCGTCATACCTACACAGAACAGTGCGCCGATCAGGGCGACAATCTGCATCAACATCAAGGAACGACGGTCCATCTGGTCGCCCAGCGGCACAATCAGCAGCAACGCGAGTACGCTACCGACTTGAGTAGCAGTGATGACACCGCCAACCGCAGCCTGGCTAATGGCAAAATCGGCGGCCACTTGATCCAGTAACGGTTGGGCATAATAGACGTTAGCGACGCTCAACCCGCTCGCGCAGGCAAACAGCCCCACCAGGCTGCGCGGCATGGGCGTATTCGCGGGTCCAGGCGTCAAGGGGCGGGTGGACAGGCATTGATCAATGGACATAGTCGAACCTTTGGTTAATCCAGTCTCAAATAAAGACCGATTTGATTCTAGATCTATCAGTCTTAAAATGAAACTGCTTTTTTGATTCGATCTGATGTCCGACACACACCAAGGAACCGGCATGAGCAAAACCCACAACCTTTCAGCGCAAACCTGCCCCGTGGCACGAACGGTCGACTTGATTGGAGATCGCTGGTCATTATTGATCGTGCGGGACGCCTTCGATGGCGTGCGCCGGTTTGGCGATTTTCAAAGTGGCCTGGGGGTGGCCCGCAGTGTTCTGACCCAGCGCCTCAAGGCGCTGGTTGAAGCGGATATTTTGCAGGTGCGCCCGGCATCCGATGGCACGTCGTATCAGGAGTACGTGCTGACAGCCAAGGGCGAGAGCCTGTTTACCTTGGTCGTGGCGCTGCGCCAATGGGGGGAGCAGCACTTGTTCGGGCCGCACGAAGCCCATTCACGACTGCTGGATACCGTGACACAGCAACCGCTGCCGCTCATGCAACCAGTGGCGGCGGACGGTCGGGTGATTGCTGCGGAGCAAACACGGGTGGATAAAGAGGTGTTGTAAATGCGTTTTACCGCTTGATCGCCTGCGCCGCCTGGGCCAAGCGCTGTGTAGCGCTGCGGATTTCTTCCTGGTTGAGCGAGGCAAAGCCCAGGCGCAGGGCATTTTCAGGGTGATCGTCGGGTGAAAACTGGCGAGCGTTACGTATCACCAGATCCAGCTCCAAGGCTTTTTCCACCAATTGGTTGACGTCGATTGAGTCAGCGAACCGGACCCACAGCGCCAGTCCTCCTTCCGGTTCCTGTACGGATATCTGCTCGGCAAACGCTGCCCGCAGGCAACTGAGCAGCGTGTCCCGGCGCTGGCGGTATTCTCTGGAGACCCGTCGCAGATGCTTCTTCAGTTCGCCGTCGTTGATCAAGTCCCCCAGCATCCGCTGCATGACGGCATCGCCCTGGCCCAAGGTCACCGCAGCGGTGCGCTCAAGGGCCTGGATGAGATTCGGCGGGGCAACGATGTAGCTGCAACGAAACGTGCTGCCCAACGATTTGGACAGCGAGCCGATGTAGATCACATGCCGCTGCGCGCTGTCGCTGGCAAGAGGCAAATAGGGGCGGCCGGCAAAGTGGTACTCATGGTCATAGTCTTCTTCGATGATGCAGAAATCATGCAGTCGGGCCAATTCCAGGAGTTGCTGACGACGCCCGGCACGCAGGCTGACGGTGGTAGGGAACTGGTGGTGAGGGGTGAGATAGACCATCCGCACGCTGTGCAGCCGGCACAAGTCTGCTAGCTGATCGATTCGGCAACCTTCATCGTCCAGATCCACGGTTACCAATCGCGCGCCCAACTGGCGGAAAATTTCCCAGGCCGGGGGGTAGCTCAGGCGTTCGACCACCACCACATCGCCGGGTTTTAGCATCACGCTGGCCGTCAGGTACAGCGACATCTGCACACCCTGGGTCAGGCAAATCTGCTGCGCATCCACCGCCAGGCCGCGATTATGGCGCAGCATTTCGGCCAGGGCGTTGCGCAGGTACTGGCTGCTGCTCTCGCTGCCATGGCGCACGGTGTTGGTGGTGAAACTGTTGCGCAAAGCGTTGCGGTAGTAACGGTGCAGCACTGCTTGGGGCAGCAAGCGATGGTCAGAGGCGCCATTATCGAAAAACAGCGCCCCGGTCTGATGTTGCAACGCGATGACCTGCTCGCCCGGGTCGAAATAGATCGCGGCAGGGGTTGGCTTGAGCGCCAGGGCAAATGATGTGGGTGCACTGGGGGCCGCAACTTTTCCCGGCGCCAATAGTGTGCTGACGAACGTGCCGCGACGTTGAAGGCTGACCAACCAGCCTTTGGTCACTGCCTCTTCGTAGGCAAGGATCACCGTCTTGCGATTGACGTCCAGCAGACGGGCCATTTCCCGCGTACCGGGCAACAGCGTTCCGGGGCGCAGGCGGCCTTCGACAATCGCGCTCACTAACCCTTCGATGATCTTTCTGTATGACGCTTGCGGCTGCGCGCCATCGAGTTTGAGCAGCGGGCGCCATTTGCGAAGCTGGACCATATGAATTATCCAAAACTGGAGGTTCTTGGGGTCCTAGTCTAACGCAACAATCGAACCTCAATTGCCCTGAGGTGTTTATGCAGAACCGCCATGTCGTAGAGTTGTTGCCCTCGGGCAAATCGTTTCAAGCCGCCGATCAATTACTCCTCGACGCCATGCTGGCCAGCGGTCTTGCGGTGCCGTTTTCTTGCAGGCGTGGTGCATGCGGGTCGTGCAAGGTCAAGGTGGTTTCAGGTCACTACCGCGCAAAGCAGCTCGCGCCAGACGCTCCAGCCCCTTGCTACCCGCTGGCGGCGGACGAGATGTTGCTGTGCCAGAGCCATGCTTGCAGTGACATGCGCCTGGAAATACCCGGTTGGTCGTTGGACGCGCCGGTGCGGGACGTCAGCGCACAGGTGATCAGCAAGCGGGCACTGAGCGTGGATGTTGTCGAACTGGTTTTGCTGCCCGCTCAGCCCCTTGAGGTACGCGCCGGCCAGTACGTCAGATTTCGCCTCGATGATGGCGATAGCCGCTGTTTTTCCGTGGCCAATTTGCCTGCACAGGACCAAGGTCAGTGTGTGTTTCATATTCGTCAGGTCTGTGGTGGACTGTTTTCCGAGGGTATTCTGGCAGCCCTGCAAGTGGGCGACAGGCTCACTCTGGAAGGCCCTGTCGGCGCGTGCACCTGGCAGCATGAGGATGAGCGCCCGGTTGTGTTGTTCGCCACCGGTACCGGGTATGCCGGCATCAAACCGATGCTGTTAACGGCGTTGGACCGTGATGCCGAAGTTACCTTGTATTGGGGTAATTCAGCGCCAGAAGACTTCTACGATACTGAGTTTCTGGATGAGGCCAGCCGCGCCCATCCACGTTTTAAGTGGCATCGGGTGCTGTCGACAGACGCCCGCGTACAGCAGGTCGCGCAGGCACAGCCGCACAACTGGGCCGATAGCCAAATCTATGCCTGTGGCAATAGCGCGATGATCAATCAGGTGCGTGAAACCTGCCTGGCGTCGGGTGTGCAGGCCCATCGTTTTGTCGCTGAAGCTTTCGTCCCCAGCGGGGCATTACCGCCAGCTTCATCATTGAAGGCATTGGACCCGGTGCTGGAAAAAGTCGGTCCGCGCTACTCACTGGATGGCATGCTCGCAGCCCGCGAGCAAACGGTACGGGCATTGGCCGCCATCGCTGAGCAATTGAAAGTCGGCATGACCACCGCGCAAGCTCTTGATATGGCCAGTCAGACCTTGCAGAGCATGGGGGCATCCCACACCTGGCACCCGACCTATATACGTTTTGGCGACGACACCATCCGCACCCCGCGCCAAGGCATTGACCCACAGCGCAAGCTGCGCGCCACCGACATCGCGGTGGTCGACCTTGGCCCGGTGTGGGACGGCTATGAAGGTGATTATGGCGACACGTTTGTCTTCGGTGAGCACCAGCTGTATGAGGACTGCGTCAAGGCGCTGCACCAAGTGTTCGACGAAACCCGCGACGCCTGGCACCGCGGACTAACCGGGCGCGAGCTGTATGATTTCGCAGAGCAAAGTGCCCACACCAAAGGCTGGCGCCTTGAGCGCAACCTCGCCGGGCACCGCATTGCCGACTTCCCCCATGCCCTGTTCGGGCAAGACAAGCTGGCAGAGATCGAGATCGTCCCGAGCGAAATGGTCTGGGTGCTGGAAATACAGTTGTGTCACCCTACAGAACCGGTCGGGGCGTTTTTTGAAGACATCCTGATTGGCGAGCAACGGAGTCGCTGACAAGGAACGCAGGCTGCGATGCAGGCTGCAGGAGCGCCGCTCAGGTGAGCGGCGAATCCCCAAGACCACAAGATCGCCAGCTACTGCCTGTTTTTCGCATGTCAAAGGCTGTCGGGCTTCTTCTTGCTCCGTCGACAACGCTCCGAGCAGTAGCGCACATCTTCCCAGCAGCGAGCCCATTTCTTGCGCCAGGTAAACAGCAGCCCGCAGGTGGCGCAGGTTTTGGCTGGCAGCTCACTTTTTTTCACAACGATTCACCGTTGTCCAAGGCAGTGAGCAACAACTGGCCGCGATCCCACAGTGCCTGTTGTTTGGACTCAGGCATGCGGTCGAGGTTTTTGTAGATCATGCCCATGCGTTGATTGCCGCGCAGGCGGTCGCCGTGACGCATCAAAAAGTGCCAATACAGCGCGTTGAATGGGCAGGCGTCGTCTGTGGTGCTTTCACTCACTTTGTAGGCGCAGCCACGGCAATAGTCAGACATGCGCTTGATGTATTGGCCGCTCGCGCAATAGGGTTTGGAACCCAGGTAGCCGCCATCAGCGTGCATGACCATACCCAGCGTGTTGGGCAGTTCGACCCAGTCGAAGGCGTCCATATAGATCGCCAGATACCACTCGCAGATTGCGCTCGGGGCAATCCCGGCGAGCAGGGCGAAATTGCCGGTCACCATCAGCCGTTGGATGTGGTGAGCGTAGGCGTGCTCAAGGCTTTGGTTGATGGCTTGGCGCATGCAGTTCATTTGCGTGTTGCCTGTCCAGTAGAACTCTGGCAGCGGCCTCGTATTACCGAAAGCATTGCCGTGTGCATAGTCAGGCATCTTCAGCCAGTAGACGCCCCGCACATACTCACGCCAGCCGATCAATTGCCGAATAAAACCTTCGGCGGCGTTGAGCGCAATATTGCCGGCCCAGTACGCCGACTCCACATCGCTGCACAACTGGCGAAGATCCAGCAAACCAATATTCAGCGCCGCGCTGATACGGGCATGGAACAGAAAAGGCTCATCGCTGGCCATGGCGTCTTGATAGTCGCCAAAAGCTGCCAAACCCCAGTCGAGAAAGTAGTCCCAAAGCGCCTGAGCTTCTGCGTGAGTCACCGGATAATCGAACGTGTCGAGGGCACCATAGTGATCCGAGAAGTGTTTTGCGACCAGCGCCAGCACCTCCTGGGTGATTGCATCCGGGGTGAAACGGGCGGGCGAAGGAGGCCTGACGCCCTTGGGCAATGCCTTGCGGTTTTCTGCATCAAAGTTCCAGGCGCCCCCAACCGGGCTGCCGTCACCATTGAGCAACAACCGGCTCTTGCGGCGCATCTCGCGGTAAAAGAACTCCATGCGCAGCTGCTTTTTACCCTGAGCCCAGCGAGAGAACTCGGCACGAGAGCACAAAAATCGATCATCGCAATGCCACTGAACAGCCAAGCCGCAATCCTTGATGGATTGCTCCAGACGCCAGTCGCCGCATTCTGTCAGGTGGATTTCATACGGTTGAAGCTGTGCTTGCCAGCGATGCAACTCGCTGGGCACTGAACCGGTATTGTCCGGATCATCCAGCTTCACGTAATGCACCTTGATGTCCCTCTGCCGCAAGGCTTCAGCAAAGTGACGCATCGCGCTGAAAATCAGGGTGATTTTTTGTGGGTGGTGGGGAACATGGCTGGCTTCCTCCATCACCTCGACCAGCAGCACTGTATCGCGCTCTTTATCCAGCCCCTGCAGTGAGGCCAGGTCGAAAGATAATTGGTCGCCCAGGACCAGGCACAACCGGCCAGGCTTGGCGTTACGGTCCGATGGCGGTGTGGCTCTCATCTGCAGAATGCACTCAAGGATAGCGAGTGCGAATTCTTGTACAAAACAAATAGTTTGTACAAGTTTAATGTGAAGGCATGTCTCGCTTAACCGATCGTGGCGTAACGGCGTTGCCTTTAAGATCAAAAGATCGCGAGGCGAGCTCGCTCCTACGGATTGTATTGATCGTCGTAGCAGTTGCCGAGCTTGGCGCGGCTACGTCCAGGAAGAGTGAATGGGATATCGTGTCGATCCGCTCAACATGCCAAGGAAGCCAATGCTCAGTTCACTCATATCAAACGGTCAGCCTCAATCGTCTGCCCCATCAGATCTGATGGTCCCTTGGTGGAGCTTTACTAAAACAGTCCTGGCTGCGACGGCTCTGACGTTAGTACGTGACAGGCTGGTCAGCCTGGATGAGCCAATACTTGATCAGCCGTTCACATTACGCCAGCTACTGCGGCATGAGGCGGGCCTGGCTGATTATGGTGAACTTGTTGACTATCACACAGCCGTTGGCAACGGCGAACCAGCCTGGTCTGCTGATGAAATGATGCAACGCCTCGGCGGTACCCGACTTCGATACAATCCCGGAACCGGTTGGCGGTATTCGAACGTGGGCTACTGGCATATCGGCAGGCTAATTGAGCGCCTGACGGGTCTGGCGCTTGATGACGCGGTGATGCAGCGGGCGCTTGCTCCTCTGGGTCTGTCAAACGTTCGCTTTGCCAAGTCACGATCAGACTTGTCAGCCTCCATTCCTGGAAGCGCCTCAACGTATGATCCCGCCTGGGTGTATCACGGTCTGTTGATCGGCCCTGTCTCGCAAGCGGCGCTATTTCTCGATCGGCTCTTGTGCACAGACCTCCTCCCCACAGCCTTGCTTCAGGGCATGCAGACAGCACGAGTAGTGGGCGGCCCGATTCCCGGACGACCCTGGATCACACCGGGCTATGGGCTGGGGGTGATGCAGGGAGCAATTGCGGGTGGTTATACCCTGACAGGGCACACAGGCTGCGGGCCAGGCAGTGTCATCGCCGTTTACCGTATAAGCGACGGCGACACAACGGTGTGTTGCGCTGCTTTTGAGCAAGGCGCCAGTCAGGGCGTTGTCGAAGCCGTCGTTGTTGAGCAGATGATGCAAGTTTTGCGGCCGGGGAGTTGAAGGCTTTCACGTGTTTCAGGCGTCGATTTCACGATTCCTTCAATTAAACAATTGGATACTAGCCAATTGCCTTCTCTCTTGTCAGAATCCGCACCTTTTTCAGCGTCTTCAAGGATCGATCTCGATGAATTGGCCGGTAATCATGCACGTCTGCGAGGCGGCTTACCCGCTTGGGGTGGTGCAGCGGGCGGCTTATAGTCTGGCGGATACATTGGCTATTGAAGTCTCTGTTGAGCCCGGTCAGGTCAAGCTGTCGATTTTCCCGTCTCAAGATCAGCTCACCTTGCCCAGCGCACGCGTACGGCCGCTGGTGTTGCAGCATTTGAATGATTTTGCCCTGCGTAACCATATCAACCGCGAAACTGCCGGGTTGCGAGAGGTGCTGGCGCGTGCGGCATTGACTGGGTGCGGGCTGCCTCAATGACGCTGATCGCTTCTGATACCAGCAGTTATCGTCTGCTGCCATTTCGCTTTATGCGTATGCAGGCCGAAAGTGACCGGGATGTGTTGATCACCTCTGAAACGGGTGAGTACCTTTGGGTCTCTGACCCACAGCTCCAGGACCTCGGCTTTAAGCGTTTGCAACCGGGCTCTGCGTTTTACAGGGATCTGCTTGCCCGGCATTTCATTTATGAGCCCGGCAGGCATGATCCCTTGCCACAGATGGCCGCGCAGTACCGCAGTCGCAAGGATTTTCTCTTTCAGGGCCCGGCGCTGCATCTGTTTGTGGTGACTTTGCGCTGCAATCACACGTGCCAGTACTGTCAGGTTTCTCGCGCCCCTCTGGGCGGTTCAGGGCACGACTTGTCTGAAGCAGATGCACGGGCTGCTGTTGAGCGCATGTTTGAATCGAACTCTCGCGTACTCACCGTTGAGTTTCAGGGTGGGGAACCGCTGCTGGCCTTCGAGCGTGTCCGGCAAATTGTTGAGTGGGTGGTTGAACGAAACGTGCTTGAGCAGCGAGATATTCAGTTCGTGATTACGACGACGCTTTATCACTTGACTGACGATATTCTCGATTTCGCCAAGCTCCATCGAATCCAGTTTTCAACGTCGCTCGATGGGCCAGCGTCTTTACATAACGCTAATCGCCCGACGCCGACCCGAAACTCGTTCGAGCGAACGCTTGAAGGTATCCGCCGTGTTCGTGAGCACTTGGGGCACGACGCTGTGTCGGCACTGACCACCTTGACGGCCAGAAGCCTCGAGCAACCACGGGCCATCATTGATGAGTACGTTAAGCAGGGCTTCTCCAGCATCTCATTGCGACCCTTGAGCCCTTATGGTTTTGCTTCAAGAAGCGCGCAGCGGCTGGATTACCCGATAGAGCGCTATGTGGCGTTTTACAAGGAGGCTCTGGCTTATCTGCTGGAGCTTAATCAGCAGGGCGTTTACCTGTCAGAAAGCTATGCGAGTTTGTTGCTGAGGAATATCTTGACGCCATTCTCATCGGGCTATGTGGATTTGCGTTCCCCCACGGGCGCGGGAACTGCGGCGCTGGTGTACAACTACGACGGCTATGTATACCCCTCTGACGAAGCACGAATGCTGTTGGAAATGGGCGAGGAGGGGTTGCGCCTGGGCAGCGTGCATCAACCGTTGTCTGAGCTGCTGCGTTCTCCGGTTATGGAGGCTCTGTTAAGCAGTGGCGTCGCTGAAACCCTTCCGGGCTGTTCAGACTGCGCGCTTGTTGCGTTTTGCGGTGCAGATCCCGTGGAACACTTTGCACGTCAGGGCGATCCCGTCGGGCATCGCAGCTTTAGCAGTTTCTGCAAGAAAAATATGGGGCTGCTAAAGCATCTTTTTGAGTTGCTGCGAGATGCCGATGATGACGTTCAGCGTGTCCTGCTTTCCTGGCTTAACCGACGCAGCTATGCCGATGTCGGTTTGGCTGGCTATCGGGGTTGATGATGCTGCGTAAAGACACTCATGTTGAGATTCAGCATTTAACCGAACCCAGATTGCTTAAGGTCATCTCTCTCGAAGAACTCATTGAGCAGGGCACCGCTGTGTGTGCGGGAGATGTGGGCTTTGATGATCTTTTGTTGTGGTCACCTGCGGTCGAGTTGCAACGCAATCCGCAACTGCTATCGCTGCCAGTTGCAGGTTTTCTCATTCCTGAACAATGGGACGGTCACGCAGGCGTCGACAGGTTGTTGATTCACTCGCCCAAGGACCCGGATGTTGTTCGCCCAGGTGATGTGATTGCACTGACGCCCGGTAATTCGCTGGTGCGCGTCCTGTATCGGCGCGGTTCTGACAGCAATTTGTTGTTCATGACAGACCGGTGCAACAGTCTGTGCCTGATGTGTTCTCAGCCACCCAAAGACATTGATGATCGATGGCATATTGAGGAAAACCTTCGCCTCATTGATTTGATGGATCCAGGCGAAGAGAACCTCGGTATCAGTGGCGGGGAGCCGACGCTTTATCGTGACGGTTTGCTGGAAATCCTGGCTAAGTGCAAAGCCGTGCTGGCGCTTAAATCCATTCATGTGTTGAGCAATGGCCGACTGTTCAAAGACCCGGACTGGATCGAATCACTCACATCCATTGATCACCCCCAGCTCAGTTGGGGCATACCGCTGTATGCCGATAACGCCAGTGACCACGACCACGTTGTGCAGGCGCCCGGTGCATTCAGTGAAACCCTGCAAGGGTTGTACAACCTTGCGCGTGCCAACCAGATTGTCGAGATCCGCGTGGTGCTGAGCCAATTGACGACGCCAAGATTGCCAGAGCTCGCGCACTACATCTTCCGTAATTTACCGTTTGTTCGGCATGTTGCATTGATGGGGATCGAAAGCACCGGGCTCGCCAGAAAGCATTATGAGGCGCTCTGGATAGACCCGATGGACTATCAGGATTCGCTCACTCAGGCAGTCTATTTTCTGCATAACCGTGGCTTGCCTGTCTCCCTATATAACCTGCCGTTATGCCTGGTGCCTGAACATCTGTGGCGTTTCACCCGGCAGAGCATTTCCGACTGGAAGAATCTGTTTATCGATGCCTGCCAACAATGCGTTGCGAATAAACAGTGTTCCGGTTTCTTTAAATCTCACTCCGCGCGCTGGCAAAGCCGTGGTGTGCAACCACTTTCTAACGAGGCATTCAGTGCCTATGCAAGGAGCGCACAGTGAAACTGCTTGATCGCTGGAAAATTTTGCTTGGGGGGATCACTTTACTTCCCGTCGCGGGTACTGCCTTTGCACAGGCGAACTCGCTACCACTCGCTGATGCGAGCTGGGAGCCAAGGGGCAACGGCCAGTCACCTGTTTTCGCGGACACGCTCAATGCCCCGGATGCAATCAACATGTATGCCGCGCATCGCTCACACAGTTCTCACCGTTCGCACAGCTCCCACAGTTCTCATTACAGCGGTTCAGGCGGCTATAGCGCGCCTCGCTATTACAGCCCGCCGCCTGTCAGTACTCGTAGTTATACAGCGCCAAGCTCAACACACAGCAGTTCCAGTGGTTCTGCTGGATCTTCGACGTCTAATTCGCTTTATGGACCTTCAGGCCCGGCCAACAACGCGAGCACGACCCGAACTCGCCCTAGCGAAGCGCAGAAAAACAATTTGGTCATGCGTGTGCAAACGGCGCTGATGGTGCGCAAGTACTACTTCGGCAAAATTGACGGAGTGATGGGCAAAGGGACGCGTGGCGCGTTGATGTCGTTTCAGATGGACAATGCACTGACGGTCAATGGCGCAATGGACACTCAGACCTTGAATGCCTTGGGTATTCGTATTCCATAACCCTGGACCCACGCCCCAGACACGCCGCTGTAGCATTCCCTTGCCGACTATGGTGTGCTGTGCCCACTGAGCCCGGCCATGATTAGTCGGGCTCATGCCTTCTCAGCACTCTACCGATGAGGTCCGTCTCTTGAGCAATACACCGTACGTTCCGCCTAAAGTCTGGACAAACAACGCTCCGTCTGGCGGCCATTTTGCGAGTATCAATCGCCCGGTTGCAGGCCCCACACATGACAAGGAATTGCCGGTTGGCAAGCATCCTTTGCAGTTGTATTCGCTGGCCACGCCCAATGGGGTGAAGGTGACGATTCTGCTGGAGGAGTTGCTGGCAGCGGGGTACTCCGGGGCTGAGTACGATGCCTGGTTGATCCGTATCGGCGAGGGTGATCAGTTTTCCAGCGGGTTTGTTGAGGTCAATCCGAATTCCAAGATTCCAGCCCTGCTGGACCGTAGCGTAGAGCCTGCCATTCGGGTGTTTGAGTCGGGTTCGATCCTGCTGTATCTCGCGCAGAAGTTCGACGCGTTTATCCCGACTGATCTGGTCGGGCGTACCGAAACCCTCAACTGGCTGTTTTGGCAGATGGGTGCTGCGCCTTATCTGGGCGGCGGGTTTGGGCATTTCTATGCGTATGCGCCAGAAAAGCTCGAGTACCCGATCAATCGCTTCACCATGGAGGTCAAGCGGCAACTGGATGTGCTGGACCGTCGTCTGGCTGAAAGCCCTTACCTGGCGGGCGACACTTATACCATCGCCGATATCGCGGTCTGGTCCTGGTACGGTCAACTGGTGCGCAACACGGTGTATTCGGCGGCAGAGTTCCTTTCGGCCCACGAATACACCCATGTTCAGCGTTGGGCTGAAGAAATTGCCAAGCGCCCGGCGGTAGTTCGCGGGCTGCGGGTTAACCGGACGTGGGGCGATGAGGCGAGCCAGGTGCCTGAGCGGCATGAGGCGTCTGACCTGGATTAACCGTCAGGCCAGCAGTTCGGTGATCCAGCGTATCTGTTGGGCGATGTCTTGCAATTTGTGCTCGGGTACGGCGTGCCGTGCACGGGCGAATTGCTCCAAGGTTTTTTGCCGCTCGCCCAGGATACGCTGCCATTTGGCCAGGAATATCGGGCTTCGGGCCTGTAAGTGCAAGGGCCCGAAATACAGTGCTTCGGCGCTATAGGTCACGGGCCCGCTGCGTTCAGCGACGATGATTTCGTAGTAGAAGCGGTTTTCTTGCAGCACCTCTTCAGCGACGATGCGGTAGTGGTTGTCCATCAGCCATTGGCGCAGTGGTTGTTCGCCGCCATTGGGTTGCAGGATCAGGCGTTCCTCACCGCGCAGGTGCGCCTTGCCACTGTCGAGAATGTCGCGGATGGTCTCACCACCCATGCCGCACAGGCTGACGGCGGTGATGCCGTCGGACGGTTCAATGGCTGCCAGGCCGTTGGCCAGGCGCACGGTAATCTGCTGTTCAAGCTGGTGCTCGCGCACGGTACGCTGTGCGGCATGGAAGGGCGTTAAGGCCACTTCACCTGCGACTGCCGCGCAGAGGGTGCCACGGAGTACGAGCGCTACCGGTAGGTAACCGTGATCCGAGCCAATATCTGCCAGTCGCGCCCCGGCGGGCACGAGCGCCGCCACCCGTTCCAGGCGCATGGACAATGTGTGTTCGTTCAACTGCAGTTCCTTGTCAGCCCGAATGCGCGGCACTCACGTTAGTCCATCAAATGCTCGTTCTGGGCAAAAGGGCGATTTTGGCATATCGGGTCTGCGGTGTGGTGCTGACGACTAAATGGAGCGTTGATTAACCCGTTGAGTCAGTGCTTCAGCTGATTCCTTGCGCTCCGAGTAGCGGTCAACCAGGTCAGGGCGTTCTCTGAGCAGCAGCGTGAACCTGACCAGTTCTTCCATCACGTCCACCACCCGGTCATACAGGGCAGAGGGTTGCATACGGTTGTGTTGATCAAATTCAAGGTAGGCCTTTGGGACTGACGACTGGTTAGGGATAGTGAACATCCGCATCCAGCGCCCCAGCACTCGCAGTTGGTTAACCACGTTGAATGATTGCGAGCCGCCACAGATCTGCATCACCGCCAAGGTTTTACCCTGAGTGGGGCGCACGGCCCCCAAGGCCAGAGGCACCCAGTCAATTTGCGCCTTGAACACCGCAGACATGGCGCCATGGCGTTCCGGGGAGCACCAGACCTGGCCTTCAGACCACTGCATCAGTTCTAGCAGTTCCTGCACTTTTGGGTGATCGACGGGTGCATCGTCCGGCAAAGGCAAGCCGCTGGGGTTGAAAATCCGGGTTTCGGCGCCGAAATGCTCCAGCAATCTGGCTGCCTCTTCAACCAATAAACGGCTGAACGAGCGTTCGCGGGTCGAGCCGTATAACAGCAGGATCCGGGGTTTATGAACGTCGGCATCGACCAGCGTGCCGGTGGCTAATGAGGTGTCGAGATTAGGCAGTTGATCGGTCATGGGAACTCCGGTTAGAGGGTGCTGATGTGGTCCAGGTGCTGCTTCAGGCTTGCACTGTCGAGCTGGGCAAGAGGCAGGGCCAGCAGGGCGCGGCAACGTTTTTCAATAAGCGCCAGGGTCGCGTGGAAAGCCGCCGAGATTGTTGCTTCATCGCCAACCACTTCTGATGGATCCTCAAGCCCCCAATGGGCTTTGATCGCCGGACCAAAGTACACAGGGCAGGTTTCGCCCGCTGCTTTGTCGCAGACGGTAATCATGATGTCGGGCGGGTTGCTTTCGAAGGCGTCATTGCCCTTGCTGCTCAAGCCCGCGATGCTGATACCGGCTTGTTGCAGTGTGCTCAAACTGCGCGGCAGAACCTGGCCCTTGGGAAAACTCCCGGCACTGAAGGCTTGAACGCCTTCAGGGGCGAGGTGGTTAAACATGGCCTCGGACAAAATGCTCCGACAGCTGTTGGCCGTGCACATAAACAGGATCCGCATAAGGTTGCTCACTGGTGGGGCAGAGGGTTAAAGGCTCAGGCGCAAGGCCAGGGCAGACAAGGTGATGAACAGAATCGGCAGGGTCAGAATCACGCCTGTCTTGAAGTAGTAACCCCAGGTGATGCGCATGCCTTTGCGCTGCAATACGTGCAGCCACAACAGGGTCGCCAGACTGCCGATGGGAGTTATTTTCGGGCCCAGATCAGCGCCGATGACGTTGGCATAGATCATGGCTTCACGCATGACACCGCTGGCCTCACTGGCGTGGATCGACAGGGCGCCAATCAATACGGCAGGCAAGTTGTTCATGGCCGATGACAGAAACGCTGAGAGAAACCCCGTGCCCAGCGTGACCAGCCACAGATTGGAGTCAAGCAGATTATTAAGGGCCAGGGTCAGATAGTGTGTCAGGCCAGCATTTTTCAACCCGTAGACCACCAGGTACATACCCAGCGAGAAAAGAACGATCTGCCAAGGGGCTTCGCGAACCACGCGGCGGGTCGAAATGATGCGCCCACGGGCAGCGACCGCCAGCAAAATAACGGCGCACACCGCAGCAATGGCACTGATGGGAATGCCCATGGGTTCCAGTACAAACAGGCCCGCCAGCAACAGAATCAGCACGCCCCAGCCTGCGCGAAAGGTCATGACGTCGCGCACGGCCTGTCGAGGTTCTTGCAAGTCGTCTTGTGAATAGCTGTGCGGGATGTCGCGGCGGTAAAACCCGTACAACACCGCGAGGGTGGCGGCGACTGCCACCATGTTCACCGGCACCATGATCGAGGCGTACGCGCTATAACTCAGCCCGAAGTAGTCCGCCGAAACGATGTTGACCAGGTTTGAGACCACCAGAGGCAAGCTGGCGGTATCGGCAATAAACCCGGCGGCCATGACAAACGCCAGGGTTGAGGCGGGCGAAAAGCGTAAGGCGAGCAGTATCGACATCACGATGGGTGTGAGAATAAGGGCCGCGCCGTCATTGGCAAACAGGGCCGACACGGCGGCACCCAGCAGCACGGTAAAAGCAAAAAGGCGCCGCCCCTTGCCATTGGCCAGGCGCGCTACATGCAGGGCCGCCCACTGAAAAAAACCAGCTTCATCCAGTAGCAGGCTGATGATAATGACCGCGATAAAGGTGGCCGTGGCGTTCCAGATAATGCCCCAGACCAGAGGGATATCATCCAGCTTCACAACCCCTGTAATCAGGGCCAGCGCAGCGCCCAATGTGGCACTCCAGCCGATGCCCAGACCTCTGGGTTGCCAGATGACCAAGACCAGCGTGAACAAAAAAATGGCGGAGGCGGTGAGCATAAGCGTCTCGTCCTTTGATCAGCAGCACGCTGTTGTGTTGAGAGGGCGGCCATCCATGGTGCTGAGGCGGCGAGTGTTTGACGCAAGCCACTCGGAGTTGGCATTCAGGGTGGTTTCCAGTACTTCACGCACCCAGGCGGGTAGTTCCGGGTTCAAGCGGTAATACACCCATTGACCCTGGCGACGATCAAGCAGCAACCCGCAACTGCGCAATTGTGCGAGGTGCCGGGATATTTTCGGCTGGCTTTCGTCCAGAGCACAGACCAGCTCGCACACGCATAGCTCACCTTCACGGGTGATCAGCAAGGTGGCTCTGGCCCGGGTTTCGTCGGCCAGGCATTTGAAAATGGCGGCTGGATTGAGCATGGGTTTGCCTCTGTGCATATGTTTATCCGAATATACGTTTATCCATATGTTTCAAACAAGCCTGAATTTAATAGACACCTGTAGTCGCTGTCGAGGTACGAGGCTGCGATGGGTTGCGCAGCGACCCCGGCTGGCGGTCCTGCGGCCCGCATCGCAGCCTCGTACCTCGTCAGCGACTACAAGAAAGCGGGGGTGAGGTCTCAAGCCTGTACCGCTTCACCCACATAGTTCGCGCGGGGCCGGATCAGTTGACCTGTGGCTTTTTGTTCCAGCGCATGCGCCACCCAGCCGACGGAGCGCGCCAGGGCAAAGAGGATGACGGGCGCATCAGAGGGCAAGGCATAGGTGTCGGCCAATGCCGATAACACAAAGTCGATATTGGGTTTTTCTCCAGAGATGTCTTCACCGGCTTCGCTGATGGCCTGATACACCGGTGTCAACGTGAACTGCTGCATCAGGGCTGCTGCACGCGCATCGCCATGGGGGTACAACGGGTGCCCAAAGGCGGGCAGTGTGTCACCGCGCTGTAAATGATCGCGCACGCTTTCAACCACGCCGTGTTGTTCAGCGCGGGTCTTTAATGCGCGCACGCCTTTGACGGCAGAGCCATGCAGCGGCCCGGTCAGTGCGCTTAAGCCCGCCAACAGGCTGGCGGGTATGGATGCACCGGTCGATATCGCAACGCGCACTGCAAATGCCGAAGCGTTGAGTTCATGGTCGGCAAGCAGTACCAAGGTGCGGCGCAGGATGTCTTCTGCGTCAGGCACTTCCCAAGCCAGAGCCAGGCGACGATGCAGCGGCAAATCTGCTGTGGCTGAGTCTTCCAGCATGGCAGCGGTGAAGATGTTGATCAGGCCCATGGCTTCCTCCACCAGCACGGGTGCAGCACGTCCGCGCGAGGGCAGTGCGCTATCGATGCGGGGAACCAGCACTTGCATGGCGCGGGCCAAAGGGGAGTTCAGACGCGGGTAAGCGTCGGCTTGGTGTGCCGATGCCGTGAAGCGCACCGTTGGCACTTGCCACAACAGGCACGCGATGTGTTCCAGCGACTGCGTGTGTGACAGGGCGACCGCCTCTTGGCCGCGATACCACAAGCGGTTGTTGTCCACGGTTGAAATCGACGATGACAACACCGGCTCGCCCCAGGCAATCGCCTGCGCGGCCACCGCCGCCACACTGCGCCGTCCGGTCTGCCGGCAAGCCATGCGTTTGACGTCTTCGGCCTGGTACAGGCTGCGCCGCGAATCCGTTGGATCAGGCTTGGCGCGGATCCGCCCACGACTGACATTGGCGTACAGCGTTTGTGGCTGCACCTGCAATAAAACCAGCGCTTGCTGTGCGGTCAACCATGACATTGAGCACCTCATATTGATCATTTGCATCAAGATTGACGTCAATCTTAGCGCGCCTATAGTCGCTTGCATCAATGTCACGTGAGACCACAGTCCATGACCAAGCCCACTCTGTTGCATGCTGTATGGACCGCATTGGGCGGCGATCTCGATGATTGCAGCCGTGTCGCGCTAACCACCGCAGGCGCCTTGCCGTCGGCTTACCCGGTGACCGAACTGGCCAGTGCATCCATGGCCGCCGTGGCCTTGTCTATTGCCAGGCTGCGTACGTTGGGCAGTGGCAAGCCACTTGAACCGGTGCAGGTCGACCGGCGGCTGGCCTCGATCTGGTTTGGGACATCACTGCGCCCGTTGGGTTGGCAAATCCCGGCCATGTGGGACCCCGTTGCAGGTGACTACAAGGCCAAGGATGGCTGGATTCGTTTGCATACCAATGCCCCGCATCACCGTTTGGCTGCAGAGCGGGTGTTGGGTGCGCAAGTCGATAAAGCCTCCATGGCCAAGGCCGTAGCGCAATGGACCACGCAAGCGCTTGAAGCAGCAATCGTGCAGGCCGGAGGCTGCGCGGCGCACATGAACACGTCCGGGCAATGGGCAGTGCATCCGCAAGGTCATGCGGTCGCGCAAGAGCCGTTGGTTCACCTGCAGCGCCGAGCCGCGCCAAGTACTCCGGTGCAACCCATTGATCCTTCACGCCCGCTTGCGGGTATCAAAGTGCTGGATTTGACCCGGGTCCTGGCAGGGCCTATCGCCACACGGTGCCTGGCGGCTTATGGCGCACAGGTGTTGCGTATCGACTCACCGGACTGGAATGAGCCCGGCATCGTGCCGGAGGTGACGCCGGGCAAACGCCTGGTACGGCTCGACTTGCGTGATCCGGATGCTTTGGCAACCGTGAAAACGTTGCTGGCGTCGGCCGATGTGATCGTTCACGGTTACCGCGCCGATGCCCTGGAAAACCTCGGGCTGGGCAGCGCGGTCAGGCAGCAGATCAACCCGCGGCTGATCGACATCAGCCTCAATGCCTATGGCTGGACCGGGCCGTGGCGCAATCGGCGCGGTTTTGACAGCCTGGTACAGATGAGCAGCGGCATCGCCGATACCGGGATGCAACACGCGCTAGCCGATAAACCGGTGCCATTACCTGTTCAGGCACTGGATCACGCGACGGGCTACCTGATGGCTGCTGCCGCCATTATCGGGATTACCGAGCGGCTGCAATCGGGCACGGTACTGCAAGCCCGGTTGTCCTTGGCGCGGACCGCGCAATTGCTGCAAGAGCACCGTTCACACACCTCTGAGCCAGCCTTCGTAGAGGAAACCGAAGCCGATAAAGACTCAGCCATCGAGCACACCGCCTGGGGCGATGCGCAACGCATCCAATGGCCTGTCCAGATCGCAGGCTGCCCGGCCTGGTGGGCATTACCGGCCCATGAACTCGGCTCTGACACTGCGCAGTGGTAGCCAAATAACACTATGATGAACGTCTTTTCACGACAGGCGGGAGGTTCTCATGAGTGCTAACGGTAACGATCGGCAGATCGACAATATCGAATTCAATGTGGGCGATATCAGCCGCAGCAAAGCTTTCTATGGCAGTGCGTTTGGCTGGACATTCGTCGATTACGGCCCTGCGTACACAGAGTTCACTGATGGCCGCTTGACGGGTGGTTTCACCACGGGTGAACCGGTGCGGCCTGGTGGGCCATTAGTGATTGTGTACGCTGACGATCTTGAGGCCACTCAGGCACGCATCAAAAGCCTGGGCGCCGTGATCAGCCGTGAGACCTTTTCTTTCCCTGGTGGGCGCCGCTTTCATTTTGTCGATCCTGACGGTTATGAACTGGCGGTTTGGACACGCCAGGAGTAAATTTCACTCTCGCGGTCTACTCGGCTAACTGGACAGTACGTGTTCGGGTGAGCGGCCTGCTTCTTTTAACTGATATGATTCAAGCGCTTACAAACCGAGTGACCCAAGATGAATCGTCGTAAAAAGATCCAGCAGCTTTTAAAGGCGCATGCCAAGAAGGCCAGTGCCAAATTGGCACCGAAGAAAAAGTCCACTTACGTTAGCAAGGCTGATCGATTGAAGTTGGCGACTGAATCGGCAGAGTCCTCAACCGTTGTATCTGAAAGCTGATTGATAGCGCTCAGTGACAATCCTTCCGCTGTAGATGGGCGGTTGGATGGCACAGCCTTTGCTTTTTGATTGCATGGCCCGGCGCTCAATGCCGGGTCTTGCGACAAATACCTGCATACCAAGGTTCTGAATGAGCGTGGTTAAGGTCGAATGAAGGCAATAGTGTCATCTAAGTGCTCTAAATTGAGGCAGTAAGCGCAAGTTTTGGGGGTGTTTATACCCGGCGTGGCGGTTCAAACGGTACAAAAATGAAGATCAGTTCCCTTAAGGAATTCAGGGTATGACGGTGATCAAGCATTGTGCAGTGGGTTTTTTGTCAGTTTTAGTATTGGCCGGGTGTGAGGCTGATAAAGATAAAGTTGCACGGGAAAAAGTTGAGGCGATTAAACAAGTGATTGCCACACGCTCGCTGGAATACGCTGATATTTCGAGTTCACAGCCTCTACGCTCAGATAACGTCAATCGTTGCATCGTGCAGATGTCCGAAAACAAAGCCAAGCTGGATGCCATACAAGTGGATTATGCCGAGACACAAACGGTGCAGTCCTCCGATACCCATACGTTGTACAGCCTGATTAATTACCAGCTCACGGCCTGTAAGGATGCCCGGCAGGCGCAAGGCTATTGATTTTGTCTCGTGGATTTCAAACCTGCTACGCTGGTGCGCATTGGACATTGCGCAACGGGATTGATAAGGGAGTGGTATGGAGTATTACCTATGGGTACTGGCGAAATTCGTGGCGGGGTTCGCGATTATTGCAACTCACATGTATATGTCAGGCCGAACCCAACTGTCGCAAATGACAGCGATTGACCTGATTGGCAACTTTATTCTGGGCGGCATTATTGGGGGTGTTATTTATAGCGATACCATTCCCTTTAAACAATATTTGCTGGTGCTGTTATTAGGTGTGTTGTTGATCTACATACTGAATACCGCCACTAAACATATCCAGGTGCTGCGTGGTTTTGCGATCGGTAGCCCTATACCGATCATCAAGAACGGAAAGTTCATTGTTGAGAATCTGGTCGATAATAAACACAAGATAGACATCTTGCGGCTAGCCTCGCAGTTACATGCTCAGGGAGCGTGTGCTTTCCAGCAGGTCTACTACGCGCAAATTGAGCCGGGTGGCGAGCTGACGGTCATTTGTGATGAACGCGACATGCCGTCGGTGATTGTCATGTTTAACGGCGAGGCGCGACTCGATCAACTGACCTCCATCGGCCATGATCCGCAATGGCTGGACAACAAAATCAAAGAACTGGGTCTTGAAACCGAAGAAGTCTTTCTCGCTGAGTTTTGGCGCGGGGAATTATGCATCACCGCTCGCGATGGCAGCGTGATAAGCCCCGCCCCCCAGCCTGCTTGTAGTCGCTGACGAGGCACGAGGCTGCGATGCGAGCCGAAGGATCGCCTTATAGCCCGAGCTTGCTGTCACCCTGTCTGCCCCAAACCTGCGCACAGATTAAGCAACTGCTCCTGCAACACTTTGCCTGCGTAGCTCAGTCCGCCCTGCGCATAGAGCGCCAAATACACGCCCTGGATATCCGGCAGGCCGCTGCTGGCGTCGAGCACTTGATGCCCTGCGGTGATGACCCGCCGTGGTAGCAAACTGACGCCCAAACCAGCGGCCACTGCTGAGCAAACACTGGCCAGGCTGGCGCTCGAATAGCTGATGCGCCAGTGCCAGCCGCCCATTTCCAGGTGGTTGAGCATTTCATTGCGGTACAAGCCGCCTGCGGGGAAGGTCACCAGCGGCAACGGATCACGCCCCAGCGCTGGCAGGGAGCGGCTGTCGACCCAGCACAAAGGTTCTGGCCAACTCGCCAGGCAATCATCGTTCTGGCCCATCTGCTTGACCAGCAACACCTCAAACTCACCCCGGCGAAACAGCCGCTGCAAGTCGGGGCCCAAGCCGCTGGTGACTTCCAGACGCACACCCGGATGCTCCAGACCGAAGCTCGACAGCAACGGCATCAAACGGTCTGCGGCGAAATCTTCCGGCACCCCAAAACGCAATACGCCTTCGCTTTGTTGGTTGAACATGGCCTCACGGGCTTCTTCATGGAGCGTAAGAATGCGCCGCGCATAGGCCAGCAAGCGCTCGCCCTCAGCCGTGGCAATAACGTGGCGTTGATCACGATCGAGCAGTGTGCAGCCAAGGTTATCTTCAAGGCGACGAATCTGCTGGCTGACCGTGGACTGAGTCAAATGCAGCCGCTGCGCTGCCCGTGTGAAATTGGCGCACTCCACCACGGCAACAAAACTGCGCAACAACACGGGATCGAACATACACGTCACCATTCGAATTGCCACTGAAAGGCATGGTTATATTTAATTTCAGAATACCTGTCTGGCTGACCATACTCGTTCTTCATTGAATCTGCAGAGAGAAAATGACCATGAGTCGCCTGACGTTTAAATCCGGCCTTCTAGCGGCCGGGCTATTAATGATGGGAGGAGTGATGGCTAACGAGAAAAGTCTGTTGGATGCGGTGCGTAGTGGCGAAGTGACCCACGTGCAGCAATTGATCACCAGCGGTGCGGACCTGAAGGCACAGGCGCCGGACGGCAGTAGCGCGCTGCTGCTCGCGACCCAGCGCAACAACATTGAGATCGCCCGCGCCTTGATAACGGCGGGCGCCGACGTCAATCAGAAAAACCTGATGCACGACAGCGCCTATTTGCTGGCGGGTGCCAGTGGTTACAACGACATCCTCAAGTTGACGCTGGCCCATGGCGCGGACCTGAAAAGCACTAACCGTTATGGCGGCACCGCATTGATTCCCGCGTGTGAGCGCGGCCATGTTGAAACCGTGCGTTTGTTGATTGCCGCCGGGGTCGACGTTAACCATGTCAATCGACTGGGCTGGACCTGTTTGATGGAAGCCATCGTGCTGTCCGATGGTGGCCCGGCGCATCAGCAGATTGTTGCCCAACTGATCCAGGCGGGCGCAGACCTCAACCTGCCGGACAACCAGGGTCACAGCCCGTTGTATCAGGCAGAGCAGCGCGGTCAGAGCGCAACGGCCAAGTTGCTGCGTGACGCTGGCGCCCAGTGAATGACCTGCACGGGAGTGTTCATGAATAACGATCAAGATTATCTGCAACGCGCGGTGGAACTGGCGCGCATCAACGTTGCCGAGGGGGGACGGCCTTTTGGCGCAGTACTGGTCAAGGCCGGCCAAGTGATTGTTGAGGCGGTTAACGAAATTCATCTCAACCAGGACCCTACCGCCCACGCGGAACTGCTGACCATCCGCCGTGCCAGCCAGCATTTGGGCTCGCGTCTGGACGGGTGCGTGATCTATGCCAGTGGTCAGCCGTGCCCGATGTGCCTTGCGGCCATGTACCTGTGCGGCGTCAGCCGTGCCGTGTATGGCGCAGCAAACGAACTGGGTGAAGCGTTTGGTTTGTCTACGGCGGCGATCTACCAGCAACTGGCGTTGCCCTTGAGCGAGCAGCGCCTCAACGTGCAACATCTGCCGCAGCCCGCAATGGTTGAGGTCTATGAAAACTGGCAGGCGCGCCCTGCCGCTCACTAAAACCCGTCTGCGCAGCCTGGCAAGTTGGGCCCTGATCATCGCATTGGGGCTTAACTTGCGGCCGATTTTGAGTTCCATCAGCCCATTGTTGATGCAGATTCGTGGCGACACCGGCATGAGCTTTCAAAGCAGCGCCTGGCTTACCAGCCTGCCGGTGATTTGCATGGGGCTGGTGGCCTTGCTCGGGGTGCGCATAGAAGCCCGTTTGGGCGAGCGACGGGGCGTGGCGTTGGGTCTGCTGATGATTCTAGGCGCGTGCTTATGGCGCCTGCTGGGGCATCAGGCTGAAGTGTTGCTTATCACGGCCTTGCTGGGCGGCGCCGGTGTAGCGCTGATTCAGGCATTGGTGCCGGCGCTGATCAAGCGCCAATTTCAGGGGCAAGTGGCGCTGGCTTTGGGGGTGTATTCGGCCTCATTGATGGGCGGTGGCGGCTTGGCGGCATTGCTCAGCCCGGTGGTGGCCGGGCATTTCAGCCAGTGGCAGGCCGGGCTCGGCGTGTGGTTGTTGCCCGCGCTGGCGGCATTGTTGATGTGGTGGCTTATGCCCTTTGCCGGGCTGACTGCGCGCACTCACGGCGCGTCTGCGCAGCCATGGCGCAAACGCAGGGCCTGGCTGTTGGCGCTGTACTTCGGGCTGGTTAATTGCGGTTACATGAGCATGGTTGCCTGGCTGCCGGCGTATTACTTGCAAATGGACTGGAGCGCGACCCAAAGCGGTTCGCTGCTGGCGTTCATGACCGTGTTTCAGGTGCTGGCCGCGTTGGTTATGCCTGCTCTGGCGCAGCGCAGTCGCGACAGACGCCCGTTTTTGGCCCTCAGCCTTGCTGCGCAGGCATTTGGGTTTTTCGGTCTGGTGATGTGGCCGCTTGAATCGCCGCATATCTGGGTGGCGTTGATCGGCTTTGGTCTGGGCGCTTGTTTTGCCCTCAGCCTGATCCTGACCCTCGATCATATCCGAGAACCTCGTGCAGCCGGGCAGTTGGCGGCGTTTGTGCAAGGGGTGGGATTTCTCATCAACGCCGTCTCGCCCTGGTTGACCGGCTGGTTGCGAGAGCTCACGGGCAGCTTTGTCAGCGCCTGGTGGGTGCTGATTGTCGGGGTTGTGGCGATGCTGCTGTTAACCCGTATTTTCAGCCCGGCGAGTTATCGGTACTCGTTTGCTGAACCGCAAGGCTCTGCGGCGCTGTCGACACATCCTTGAACGCTACATTCAGATCCAGTATCGACATAATGCGCTCAACCAGCGGTGAAACGTTGTGGGCATGCCAGCCCACATAGAGGCCAATGGCGGGGTTGCCTGATTCCGCCACCGGCAAAATGCGCCGAAACACCACGTTGTCCTGCGTAAACGAACGGGCAATGGAGGCTGGCACCAACGCCACACCGAAGCCACAGGCAACCAGGCCGATAACGGTGTGGAGTTGTGCTGCTTCCTGCACCACCTTCGGGTAAAAACCCGCGGCGTCGCATAGTGCAATCAGTTGTCGGTGATAACCGCTGCCCAGCACTTCGGGGGTGAAGACAAACGCTTCATCTGCGAAGTCACGCAGGTTGATGTCGGCGGCATGGGCTTTGGCGTGATCGGCGGGTAAGGCCATGACGATTGCCTCTTCAAACAGCAAGCGCGACTGCAAATTGGGCGTGTCAAAAGGCAGTTTACGCATAAAGGCGATGTCCGCTTCAGCGTGCGAGATCGCTTGGGCCTGGCTGGCTGAGGGCATCTCCTTGAGGGTCAACTGAACGTTGGGGAAGGTGTCGCGAAACGCTCGCAGTGTATTGAGCAGCGGCGTGTAGTGGGCGATGGACACGGTGGTGACCGTGAGTTTGCCAGCGATGCCTTTTGCCACCAAGCGCGCATGCTCGGCACCGGATTCCAGCGTGTTGAGGGTGCTGTAGGCCGTGTCCAGAAAGGCGCTGCCCGCAGGCGTCAGTCGCACTTCGCGTTTGCTGCGTGTCAGCAGGCTGATCCCCAGTTTGTCTTCCAGGCGGTTTATCGCCTGACTGAGTGCAGGCTGGGCCATGTGCAGGCGCTTGGCGGCGTTGTGGAAGTGCAATTCTTCGGCAACGGCAATGAACTGCTTGAGCAGACGGGTCTCGATCATGGTGTCCGTTCCTTCCTTTGAACTGTGATAGGCGCAGCGTATCAACTTCGCGCTTGAACAGTATTAAACAAGCCTGAAAGGCAGGGTTAAGGTGAGGGCAGTCATCAAGAGGAGTCAACTGTGGACTTTGCAGGCAAAACCGCAATTGTAACGGGCGCTGGTCAAGGTTTGGGTCTGAGCTACGCCCGCGAACTGGCAAGGTTGGGTGCCAATGTGGTGATCAGTGATATTGGCGCGGATACGCTGGGCGAAGGTGCCGATGCCTCGATTGCCCACGAGGCGGCACGTGCGCTTGAGGCCGAAGGTTACAGCGTGCTGGGTCACCACACCGACCTTGCCAGCGAGCGCGGGTGCGAGCAATTGGTCGCGGCGGCGGTCGACGCGTTTGGGCAACTGGATATCGTGATTCACAACGCGGGTTGGGTCGGTTATCAGCGGATAGAAGAGGTGGAGCCGGCTTTTATCGAACGGGCACTGGATATCAATGTCTACGCGCCGGTCTGGTTGTGTAAACATGCCTGGCAACACCTGCGGCAATCGCCAGCCGCGCGGGTGGTCCTGACCACGTCGGACCGGGCCATGTACCAGCCCTATGCACAGCCGGGGCTGGTGGCTTACGCGGCAGGCAAAATGGCGCAACTGGGCATCATGAATGCCCTGAGCATGGAGGGAATGGCCGACGGGATTTTGGTTAACGCTGTATCGCCGGTGGCAAAAACCAGAATGTGGGGCGTGACCGAAGCACCGGTCAACCTCAAGCCGGAATGGGTCACACCCGGCGTGGTGTTTCTGGCTTCGCAGCAGTGCCGCGACACCGGCTACATCGTACGGGCCAGCAATGGTCAGTTCACCGCCACTCGTTTCGTTGAAAACCCTGGCGTCGACTATCCCGTCGACCTGGCGCGTATAAAAGCCAGCAGTGCCGAGCAGGTGGCGCAGTTGTGGGAACAGATCAAAGAATGTTGATTAGTGTAGGAGCGAGCTTGTCTCACGATCTTTTGATCTTATGTTTTGTTCAACAGATCAAAAGATCGCGAGGCAAGCTCGCTCCTACAGGCTGGATGGTTGGTGTTACAGCTTCCACTCCAGGCCCAAGCTGACGGTTCTTGGCTCGCCCCAGAACACGCCGTTATAGAAGCCGACGTTGTCGTAGTACTTCTGGTCCAGTACGTTTTTGACGTTCAACGTTGCCGAGACGTGGGTATCAATCTCGTAGCGTGCCATCAGGTCGAGGAGGGTATAGGACTTCTGGGTAATGTTTTCCTTGAAGGTGTTCGGATTGCCTTTTGCATCTGTCGTCCCGTCGGGGCGACGCGCGGCACGGTAGATGTCGCTCTGCCAGTTAACGGCAGCTCCCACGGTCATCGCGCTCCATTCACCCGGGAGTTTGTAGGTAGTCGATACCTTGACCAGGTTCAACGGTGAGGCCGTATTGATGCGTTTGCCGTCGGCGTTAAGCGAGTGGGTATAGGTGTAGCCCGCCATCATGTTCCAGCCGCGCATCACTTCACCGGCCAGCTCAACTTCAAAACCTTTGATTTTGTTGCCCTTGCCACCGGATTTGTAATATTCCTCACCATTCGGGCCACGCGGCACGGAGTCGTCGATTTCTGGCACGTTGTCCTGTTTGCTCCAGAACACCGCGCTCGTCAGGTTCAAACGTTCCTCCAGGAAGCTACCTTTGAGCCCCACCTCATAGACGCTGCCGACCACCGGCTTGAGGTACGAGCCGCTGACATCTTTATCGGTAGAAGGCTTGAAAATGTCGGTGTAGCTGACATAGGCCGTTAACTCTTCAGTGAAGTCGTTCAGCAAGCCGGCATAGGGGGTGATCATGTCGTTGTGGGTCTGCACGGCTTTTTGGTAGCTGACACCGCCAGGTGCCTTATCGTCGAATTCGCGGTCAACGTTTGAGCTTTTCCAGCTGCCGTAACGTGTGCCGAGCACGGCGTGCCACTGATCGGTGAGTTTAAAGCGCGTGGCCAGGTAGCCGGACTTCTGTTTGACGGTGCTGTGGTTGCTGTCGATACCGCTGTCAAGGTCGCGGTATTTCGGGATGGCGCCCATATCACGCCAGTCAGGCACCCTATCGTAGCCCTCAGGGTTTAAATCAATAAAGAGCGGCGAGGTGTTGTCGTACTTGGCTTCGCCGTAACCGACCATCAATTCATGCTCACGCCCCAGCAGGGCGTAAGTGCCCGACAGGTTAACGTCGATCGCGCTCATGGTTTCGTCACCGGCAAAGTGGCTGCTATAGGCCGACATGCCGGTGCCATCTGCGTTCGGGAAGCCGCCACCGGCGTAATACACCTTGCCTTCGGAATCGCTGGAACGGTGGGTATAAGCGGCTTTCAGGCGCCAGTTATCGAATAACTGCTGGTCGAGGGTGGCGAAGGCGGTTTTGTCCTTCTTCGGCCAGGAGCTCCAGGGCGTCGCATAATTGGTCGAACGCCCCAGGTTGGCCTTTTCGCCAGTACCGGTCCAATAGGGCGTTGTGCCCCAGGAGGAGCCGCGAACCTGCTTGTCCTGATAGTCGTAACCGACGGCTACGGTGGTGTCGTCGGTGAGGTCGGCCTCGAGAATTCCGTAGGCCACTTCACGCTTTAGCGCGTAATTATCGAGAAACGACTTGCTGTCTCGGTAGGCCAGTACGGTACGGCCGCGCAAACGCCCGTCGAACCCCAGCGGCCCCCCCACATCGACGTAACTGTAGTAGTTGTCATAACTGCCGCCGCTGACCCCGGCCGTGGCCGCCAGTTCGTGGGTCGGGCGTTTGCGGATCATGTTGATGGTGCCTGACGGATCGCCTGCGCCGGTGGTCAGGCCGGTGGCGCCGCGGACCACTTCAATGCGGTCATAGATGATGGTGTCGGCGTCAGTCTTCATGTAGCTGAAGGTGTTGAGCATTCCATCAATCTGGAAGTTATTGATGGTATAGCCGCGTGACGAATAGCTGACCCGGTCCGAGTCGTTGTGTTGCACCACCACGCCGGTGGTATGACGCATTGCTTCAGTGAGGGTATTGAGGTTGAAGTCATTCATTTCCTGACGGGTAACCACCGAGATCGACTGTGGCGTTTCGCGAATGCTCAAGTTGAGTTTGGTCGCGGTGTTGGTCGAGCCGGTGGTATATGAGCCGGTGTCTTCAGTCGTGGAGCCCAGTCCTTGGGCGCTGATGCGGGTGCTTGCGAGTTCCATGCCGGAAGGTTTTGTCTCAGCTTCATCCAGGGCCTCATTGTCGGCCAATAAATGCGAACTGCTGATAAGGCCGAGGGCTAACGTGACGGAACGGGTGAGGGGAGCACGCATTGCAACGGATTCCTTGTCAGGTTTTTGAAGTTGTTAGTGCTTCAAACGAATGACAAAGGAGATAGTTAGGGCATTTTCAGTGTGTTGGCTAAATAGAGACTTTTCGCACAAGCACCCTGTAGGAAGAAGGCTACGTGCAACCCGTCAATCAACAACAGTGCACATACGTTCACGGTTTATACTGGCCGCCTTCGCACATCTTCAAATCAAACAAACCGAGATTCTTAATGAGCCGTTCTCTGTCTATCGCACCGGAGCGCAAGTCGTTTGCGCCGCTGGTGGCTTTTATCTTGCTGTTGCTGGGCGCAGCGTTCCTGCAAAACACGGTGGGTTCACGCCAAGTGTTATTGCTGGTGGTGGGCGCTGCACTGGGTTTAACGCTGTATCACGCGGCTTTTGGCTTTACCTCGGCCTGGCGGGTGTTTATCAATGACCGGCGCGGTGCCGGCTTGCGCGCGCAAATGATCATGCTGTCGGTGGCCGTACTGCTGTTTTTCCCGGCACTGGGCTCCGGCACGCTGTTCGGTCAGCCCGTGGTCGGGCTGGTCGCGCCAGTGGGTGTATCTGTAGTGTTCGGTGCGTTTATTTTCGGCATCGGCATGCAGTTGGGGGGCGGCTGCGCCTCCGGTACCTTGTTCACAGTCGGCGGTGGTAATGCGCGAATGCTGGTGACACTGTTCTTTTTCATCTGTGGCTCGGTCATCGCCACCCATCACGCCGACTGGTGGTTTGCCCTGCCTTCGCTGCCGGCCACCTCCATCGTCAAGAGTTTGGGGGTAGTGCCAGCGCTGCTGTTGAGCCTGGCCATTTTCGGGGTGGTTGCGGCGGTTACCGTGCGTCTCGAAAAAGCCCGTCATGGGCATCTTGAAGCGGGTGTGACCAGCGAACACCAAGGGCTGCGCCGCTTTCTGCGCGGGCCATGGCCATTGGTCTGGGGCGCGATTGGCCTGGCCTTGCTCAATTACGCCACGCTGGCTTTGGCCGGTCGCCCGTGGGGCATTACCTCAGCGTTCGCTCTGTGGGGCGCCAAGGCGGTGAGCGGGTTGGGCATGGATGTCAGCAGTTGGGGCTTCTGGCAAGTGCCGAGCAATGCCAAGGCGCTGGCGGCACCGGTGTGGGAAGACATCACCAGCGTCATGGACATTGGCATCATCCTCGGCGCGCTGCTGGCTGCGGGGCTGGCCGGTCGCTTTGCTCCTAGCCTGAAAATTCCCGCTCGCTCGCTTTTCGCGGCGGTGATCGGTGGTTTGCTGCTCGGCTATGGCTCGCGCCTGGCCTACGGCTGCAACATCGGTGCGTACTTCAGCGGCATTGCCTCAGGCAGTCTGCATGGCTGGGTGTGGCTGGTAGCGGCTTTTCTGGGCAACAGTGTGGGCGTGCGGCTACGGCCGTTTTTCTTCGTCGGCGAGCGTCCGCAGGTGGCGTTGAGCGGTTGCTGAGGCCTTAATTGCCATCAGAGGCTTTTGTCGCACAGTGTGTGGGTTTCATGGATTGTGCGGCAAAGGCTGCTCATTAATTCCGCGTTCGCGGTTGCGGATTTTCCATTGACTTAATAGCCACCCACCCTGGCCAGTAAAGAACTCTGTGCTGGTGGTGCAGTGGCTGATTCTTGCCAGCCTGAAGTGCCGAAAATCGCTGCGCAGTTCACACCACGCCGCGAGGATCCGAAAACCGTCAAAGTAGCCGATGGATACGGGTCGTATCAGGCGTTGACTAAGCGTTTGACTAGCATCTGTGTAGTCAATTATTACTTTTTGCTCATGCCGGATGGCATCGCGCAGCGTTTGGGCGGTGTTCCCGTCATCGTCATCTGACAGGCCGGGGCCAGCAAACAAGGCCGTATTGTCGAACTGTTCGACCCTCTTATGTTCAAGCACTGCGCGGATCTTGCTTTCAACATCAGCCGCCGCGTGCGACAACCCGGAGTCGGTTCTGCGGCTGACCCACCGCAAGCCTAACAGCAGAGCCTCCAGTTCCGTTTCGGTAAACATTAGCGGGGGTAGGGTGAAGCCGGGCTTGAGCACATAGCCGATGCCGGGCTCGCCGCGGATATCGGCCCCTTGACTCTGCAGCGCAGTGATATCGCGGTAAATCGTGCGCAGGCTGACACCGGTTTCGTGAGCGAGCACATGACCGCTGACAGGGTAGCGATGTCGACGGAGTATTTGCAGTAGAAGTAACAAGCGTTCTGAACGTGCCATGCCGGGCATGCTGACATGATTTGTCAGCATCGTCGAATAACCTGCGCGCTCTTACCTCACAAGGGCAATGCGATGAACCATCCCAACCTTCTGATCCTCTATGTGGCCGATACGGCGCGTAGTCGTGCTTTTTACGAACAGCTCCTGGAAAAAGCCCCTACGAGTAATATCCCTTCATTCGTTTCCTTTGAGCTAGCTAACCAGCTACATCTCGGGCTGTGGTCAGAGCAGGCGCCGAACTTCAATAGCGCTGGCACAGGACAGCGTATGGAAGTCGGTTATCTGGTTGAAACCGAGGTCTTGGTTGAAGCCACCTATCAACGCTGGCAAGTACTTGGTATCACCATTGAACAACCGCTGGCGCGTACAGTATTCGGCCTGACCTTCGTAGCACTGGACCCGGACGGGCATCGCTTGCGTGTGTGCATGCCAGATTGAACGCGAAGCCGTAACGGGTCAAACCGTGGCCGCGCGGTGTGATTTCAAGCACACCCACATCGCGGCAATGATGGGCACCAGCAGGCTCCACAGCCCGATGGCCAGGTAAAGCAGGGCGGCGCTCAAGCAACCCGCCGTGAAGCCAGTCAGGTTCACGGTGATGGGCGCCATGCGAGTCCGCACACGGGCTCGCTCCAGGGCGTCGCGCTCTGTTAGCAGGGTGAAAAAGTCGATCGCCAATTGGGTAACATTGCCCGTCATCAAGGTGGTCGGTGGCGCGGCTTTCAGATGTTGACGCGACAGTGTGTTTTGTATGGCCATGGCTGCCACGCCGACCATTCCGGTGGTAAGTGCCATGGCTGAATCCGGGTCGCTGAAGGGCCCAAACCACACGGCCAGGCCTCCAAACGCCGACAGCAACAGCACATAAGCTGCCAGCAAAATATGCAGTGAAGCCAGGTTTCTGCGGTGTAGCGCGCACGCGGCGAGGTGAGTCAGGCCGACGACAAGGGCAAACACCGGCAATGCCATCAGCTTGCCGATAATGCCGGACGTGCCTTGAACAATGCTGACCCCCAAGGTGACAAAGTTTCCGGTGACGTGAGCAGTAAAAAGCCCTTGCAGAGCAATGAACCCCACGGTGTCTACGAATCCACCGTTAAAGCTGAGAGCGGGGGCTATTTGGAGAGAAATGTCCTGCATAGGGGGGTGACTTCACTTGGTTAAGGGGAAGCCAGCTTAGCAATCGTGCGCAGGGCCTCCCGGCCAACAGCTTCTGCAAAACGGACAGAAACTTTGTTTTAAAGGCCCGCGCTCTTGTAGCAGTTGACGAGCCTTGCGAGGCTACGTCCGGCTACGCAGCAACCGTAAAGCCTCGCGACGGCGCGGCGTAGAAGATCACGGCCCCTCCTGCGGGGGAGGCGTGTCCAGACAGAACCGGTCAGGCCGACACGCTGCGAGGGCATCGCTCAACTTGGCATCGAGAATTTCTTCACTCACCAGGCGGCCGACTATGGCCGCCAGTGCAACGCCGGGGTGCAGGGTGCACACATACACACCGCTGGCATTGGGCAAATACCCGATGATGGGCAGGCGATCGATCGATATTGGCCTGAAACCTACACACGCCAACTCCGGCTCTGATAAAACCACGCCTTCAAGTTCGCTTTCGATGGCCTTGGTCGTCCGCTGCGCCACGGCGGACGGCTGGTTCTCGACGCTGTCGTCCAGATAATCTTCTGCCGCCAGCAACGTTCCATCCGCAGCTTGTCTGACTTCCATCGCTGAGTTGGAAATGATTGTCTGCACCAGACCAGGCTGCGCCGGGTAGCGGATAAAAATGCAAGGTGAAGCTTGCACAGGGAGGGGGCAGTTGAGCATCCGAGTCAGCTCGGCAATACCGGTCCCGGCTGCCAATACCACGGTATCAGCCACTAATGTGCCGTTTGAGGTCTCAATCGCTGTCACTGTGCCGTGCAGGGTTTTAAAGCCCAGCACACGGGTTTGCGTGAGCACTTTTGCCCCGTTCGCCTGAGCGCCTGCGATCAGTGTGTGGGTGGCTGCGACAGCGTCCAGTGCGCCTTCTTGCGCCACATACACCGCCTGTTGTGGTGGCTGCTTGAGGTTCGGTTCAAGGGCGAGAATCTGTGATCGGCTCAGCAACTGAGCGTGAGCAGGCGACCCTTCACTCAGCCCCTCGCCATACGACAAAGCGCCCGTCCAGCGTATGTTCAGCGCTGGCAGTTGCGCTTCAAGGCGGTGGTATTCCTTGATGGCTTCGCGGCGCAGTTGGGCTATCGGGTCCGGTTTGCCGTGCGTAGTGTTGATCCAGGCGAACGAGGTTGCGGTTACCCCTGACGCAATCTCGGCCGCTTCAACGACAGTGACCTTCGCCCCTTTGTCAGCCAGGTGGAACGCCAACGAGGCGCCGACGATACCGGCACCGATGACCACAATATGCTTGTCAGGCGTTAACGCCATAAGGTCTTCCTTGTCTCGGCTTTGATCCATTGACGTTACGGATGTTGCGGCCAATGATCGCTAATGTCATGCCACGTGGCCTTTGACGCCACACAGATATGCTTTTGTTTAGCGCCGGTGACGGCTGTGTCGAGGGTACCCATGGCGATTGAAATCCAGTCGGCGTAGGGCCCTTTTGAAGTTGACCAAAACATTGATGAACCGCACTCGCCGCAGAACTGACGCAAGACCGACTTTGAAGACTCAAATGACTTGAGGCTTTCAGCACCGCGGGTCAAATCAAGGTCGTTACGCAGCACATTAAAAAAGCTGGCAAAGGCGGCCCCGTGGCCTTTGCGGCATTGGCTGCAATGACAGTGTGACACCACCTTGGGCGGCGTAGATGTTTGATAGTGGACAGCGCCGCACAGGCAACTGCCGAGCAAGAGGTTATCCATTGGCGCACATTTCCAGACGAGGAGAGCGCCACTCTAAACGCGGGCGGGCGCGCATCTCAATGGTTACTGCGCCGCACGCCGTCATAATTCAGCCACTTCAGCGCCGTAAGATGGCTGGCCTCTGACTGTGACGCAAGGAAAGCCTGTGGCTCTCACCCGTAAAATCTCGCCGTACGATCCTCAATGGCCGTTGCAGTTTTCAACTGAAAAACAGCGCGTGGCCCAGGCCTTTGATGCCGAGTTGATTGACATTCATCACGTCGGAAGTACCGCTGTACCCGAGATTTACGCCAAACCGGAAATCGACATGTTGGTCGTTGTGTCACAACACCTCAACGAAGAGGTCCGCAGCGAGTTCTTGCACACATTGGGCTACGTGCGGGGCAGTGATCTTTCTGCGGGGCATCACTTCTACCGTCGCGATGTCGACGGGGTGCGCACCCATAAAATCCACGTCTGCGCAGCGGGGCATGTGCAGATAGACCGCATGCTGCGCTTTCGCGACCTGTTGCGAGAAAACGACACCATCCGCCAGCAATATCAGGACATAAAGCTACAGTTGGAGGCCAACAATCGCGGAGGGATTGGCGAATACCTCTCGCATAAAGCGCCTTATATAGATGCCTGGCTTGAGCCGTATCTGGATGAATAAGGCTAGCTTCAGGCGTGTATGGGGTGTCGGTTTTAGTCGTACCGCCCTGAGTGGCGTTTAGGGTGCGAGCAAGCTTACCAACTCAGTTGTCAGGGCAGCAGCCTCTTGTCGATACCCGGCAGCCCAGCTGTTTGACCAATCATCAGGCCGTCCCTGATCATCCCATTCTGCCAGTGCAAGCCCGTTCAAGATTTCCAGTTCAAACCAGACGCGTTGCCAGGCATCGCCGTCCTCGACCAACGCAGTGTTTTGCCACAAGAATTCGGTTTGCGCGACAAAAGACGACCATGCGAACAGGTCCTTCGATGCCCGCTCGGCCACGCTGCGCCAGCGCTTAGTGATTGTCATCAATAACGACCTCAGAAAGTGGGTACACACGGTTTACCGCTGGTTTTTGCAAGCGCCTGCCTTAGTGCATCAACCCGTTTTCAGGCTGTGGAAGCGAACTATCCGACCATCGTGTCAAATGTGAGTTCTATTGCGCAGACTTGCCGGCCTCTACTGTGTGCATGAATATGGCCCGCAATTATCCCGTTATGAGCTTTCACATGACACAAACGCCTTTATACCTTTTCGCGAATGTACGCCACCCCTGTGAGGGGCGACCTAATGTGACGGCTATTGTGTTATTTGGTCTCACTGTTGAAGGGGAAGACTCGCCTGTCTATATGGAGATTCGTTTCATCGATTACCTGGCCCGGCAGATAGACGGTGATCACCTTATGTTCTCATTGGATCATGCCCTCATGTCTGCACGAAATGACTACGGCATCCTGGAAACTGATTGGCGCGCGATGAGCACAGAAGAAATTGACCGTATTGACTGGTAAAGCCTTGAGTGCGGCACGGGTGCCATTGACAAAAAAGCCCGCCAGACAAGAGCTGGCGGGCCATGTGCAGGTAACAATCACCCAAGTGCTATTTCTGGGTGATGCTGTCCGGCAAGGCATACGCAATGATGTTAAAAGAAAGCCACGAAAGAACAGTGTTGGATAATTGCCATTGGGTGAATGTTTTAATGCTCAAGGCTTTTCGCAAGTCATTGCCAAACATCTGGCCTCAGATTTGCCCGTCAGTGATATCTGATGCCCGGACAATCTGAAGCCAGCGTCAACTTGAAACGTAGAGTTTCAAGTGCACAGACCCGTAGTTAAGCTGTTTTTTACAATTGATTAGCCGTGGTCCTGTCCACCAAACGCAAACTGTTACGCCCCCCGCGTTTGGAGGCGTAGAGCGCGGCGTCACCCAGTTCGATTAACTGGCTGAGGCTGGCAGGTGGGCGGTCGAAGAGTTCGGCGCCGATACTCAAGGTCACCGCTTGCGGGGTGGCGAAGGTTTGTGAAGTGGCGAGGTAAAACGGCTCGCGCAGGGCGCTGGCCAGCGCTTCAATGCGCTCGCTTGAGGCGTTGCTCAGCAGAATCACGAATTCATCGCCGCCCAGCCGGGCTGCCAGTGCGTCTTTGGGCAGTACCGCACGAATCATTTCGCTCAGGGAGATCAACAGCCGGTCGCCTGCCGTATGGCCAAACAGGTCGTTGATCAGCTTGAAGTTGTCGATGTCGATCAGCAGCAAGGCTCCAGGTCGTTCGGCTGAGACGCCGTTCAGCAAGGGCGGCGCGCGCATTTCGAGGGCTCGGCGGTTGTACAGGGCGGTCAATGGATCGCGGGCGGCGAGGCGGGCGATCTGTTTTTCGCGCCGGTAGCGTTCGGTTCCGGTCATCGACAAGGCAATCAGCATGATTGCCATTGCGCCTTCTACCAGCGAGATCTGAATGATCTCGCCGCGAAACGCGGCCAGGTCAATAAACTCGCCCGGAAGCACTGCAATCAGCGCTTTGATGAGATAAAACACCCCGTGGATCAGCAGTACATAGCGCAACTGCACGGCGCCCACGCTCAACGACTTGCCGTGGGGGCGCAACAACCAGCTGGCCTTGAGTGCCAGGAGCGCGACCAACAGCGAATTGACCAGCAACATGACTCAGGACCATGACGGCTCATTCGGAATGAGCAACAGTACGGGCCAGATCGCAAAAATAAGGTACCAACTGCGCGACAAACGCACTTGCGTGAAGCGCGCAACACCCAGCAGAAACAACCAGTGGGCCACCACCAGCAACCCGTTGGCAAACCAGATACCGATGAGCAGCAGTCCGATACTGCGTAACAGCGCCAGGGATGAGCCTATGGCGATGGTGGCAAAACCTGCACTCCACAACAGCAGCGAGGATTCTCGGACGCTGCGCCATTCAATGGCTAGATAGAGTGCGGCGGCAGCGGCCAGCGCGATGGTCAGGGTCAATAAAGTGAGAGGGTCGAGCGCCATGAATTGACCGGCTTGCCTTAAGTGCGGAGGTGCTGGCAATTGTATGCGTATTTAGTGAGTTGCGTGGAGGGTAGGGAGAACTTCTCCCCAGTGGGAGCGGGCTTGCTCGCGATGCAGGCAATTCGGTGTATCAGTTACACCTTGTCGGCCACATCGCGAGCAAGCCCGCTCCCACAACAATGCTACCCGTGCGGGGTCCTCCTGCCGATCTGAACGATCTTTTGAGCATCTGTTAACTGCGCACAGCCCGCCGAGCCATAACCAGCGCCAACACTGGTGCCACGGTAAACAGCCCGAACAACCACAGTGCCGCATTGGCGATGCCGGCATTGCCCGTCGCGTCATTAATGCCCGCCACGTTGGAAATCACCCCGGCCAATGCTGCGCCCATGGCCATGGCGAATAATTGCAACGTGGTGATCGAGGCTGCCGCGGTGTCTTTGTCTTTTTCCGACGCCACCTGCAAGATGCGCGTCAGCAGGTGCGGCCAGCCCAGGCCGATGCCAAACCCCACCAGGAACAGCCCGAGACAGATCGGCGCCAGTTGCATCCATTCACCCTGGCCCGCCAAGGGCGTGGTGATTGCCAGCATTACCAGGCCAATCACGATAAACAGCGGCCCCGCAAGGATGGCGCGCTGTGGGCCTCGACCTGTCCAGCCGGAGCTGAGGATTTCCGAGACGGTCCAGCCCGCCGCCATTAACGCCGTCATGTAGCCGGCAGCCAACGGCGACTGACCATGCAAGTGCTGCAGAAAATACGGCATGAAAATTTCGCTGCTCATCCCGATCACCAGCAGGCAAGTGGTCGCGTAGAGTGCGCAAAGCGGGGTACTGAACCTGAACGCGTCTTTAGGTAGCAGGCGTACCGAGGCGCTGGATTCGTAACGGATCAGCATGAATACCAGTACTGCGCAGACGGCGATACCCAGCACGTTCCAGCTTGGCAGCGACGAGACACTGCCTGCACACACCGCCAGCACGGCAGCGGCCAGCAGCACCAGTTGCACAACCGACAGGCGCGTAGACGCAACGGCTTCACTGTCGCGGGGCGGCAAGGCGCGGTGAGTCAAGGCGATATAGGCAAGGCTCACCGGGACCATGACACCAAAGGCCATGCGCCAGGCATCCATTTCGGCAAATACACCCCCCACCGCAGGCCCGACCAACGTCGCGACACCCCACATACCTGACACCAGTGCCATGGCACGCGGCCACAGACGCTCTTCAAACACCAGTTGAATCATCGAGTAACACAAGGCCAGCAGCACGCCACCGCCCAGCCCTTGAATCAAGCGCCCCGCCAGCATCACCGGCATGCTCGGCGCCAATGCGCAGATCAGCACGCCGATCATAAATATCAAGGTGGCGATGGTATACGCCAGGCGAGGGCCGGTGTGCTGGAGCAATTTGGAGGTCAGTGCAGAGCCCAGGATAGAGGCCACCACGTACAGCGTGGTGCTCCAGGCATAGAGTTCCAACCCGCCGATTTCGGCGACCACCGACGGCAAAATCGTCGTGGCGATATAGGTGTTGGTGGCATAAAGCGCGATGCCACCCGAGAGGGCAATGGAGCGGGTGGCGTTCTTGCCGAGGAGTAATTCTCCCCAACTGCTGTCTTGGGCTTGCATGGATGTTTCCTTGTGCGGCGACTGCCTGTGAACGCTCGGCGAATTGCATGAAACGTGGGGTTGGGTTAATTTTCCAAGCAATTGCTTTGAATATTGCTGTGGGGCTCTTTATTTTGTCAAGAAATGACTTGGAATATTCGGCGTCGTCATCTCCGGCGGATCGCCTTTTACATCTACTCAAAACACGCGGGCCACAACTGGCCAGTGATGCGGGCGAGTATTTGGGCACCACCGGGGAGGCGGCGCGACAACAATTGGTCAAGCTGGCGGCCAGCGGTTTGGCAGAGGCCAAGGCAGAGGTGCGCGGTGTCGGGCGCCCAACGCAGGTCTGGCACTTGACCGCAGCGGGGCATGCGCGTTTTCCGGACACGCATTCAGAACTGACGGTGCAGCTGTTGCAGACCGTGCGAGAAACCTTTGGTGAAGACGCGATAGAGCGTTTGATTGATGTCCGTGAGCGTCAGACCCAGGCGCTGTATGAGCGCGAAATGCAAGGTGTGGTGGGCCTTAAAGCGCGGGTAGAGCGATTGGCACAGTTACGCAGCCGCGAAGGCTACATGGCCCAATGCAGCGAGCAACCGGATGGCGCCCTGATACTGGTGGAAAACCACTGCCCGATCTGTGCAGCCGCCACGGCATGCCAGGGGTTTTGCCGGGCAGAACTGCAGGTGTTCGAGCAGGTGCTACAGGCGAAAGTCGAGCGCGTGGAGCACATCCAGCTGGGCGCAAGGCGTTGTGCTTATCGCATTGCTCCAAGGTAATCAGTTCATGAAATGTTACATTTTTAGCGCTTGACGCTTTACCTGATAATTGATCTCAAATAGTATTCAGGCGCATTTGCACTTACGGATCCCTATTTTGAAATCAATTCTGCCTGTCTCAGCCCTGCTGGCCGCCGCATGGGCTGCAGCGCCTGCTGCCCACGCCGACGCGTTAACCCTGCCCAAAACTGAAGTTCAGGCCAGTGCCGAAAGCGACATATCGCCGGGCGACTACCAGCAGCCTGTCGACAGCAGTACTACGCGAATGGGACTGACGGCCAAGGAAACTCCGCAGGGTGTGACTACGTTGTCACGCGAGCAGTTGAATGATTTCAACCTCAATAGCGTCAAGGATGCATTGCGCAGCGCCCCCTCGGTGACTGTCGAGCAATATGAAACAGACCGCACCAACTTCACCTCTCGCGGTTTCGACATCAGTAACTTTGAGTACGACGGCATGGGTGCGCCGTTTAGCGCGGGCTTGCTCAACGGCGATCTGGACATGGCAGAGTACCAGCAGGTCGATATTCTGCATGGCGCCAACGGGTTGATGAGCGGCACGGGCAACCCTTCGGCCACGGTCAACTTTATTCGCAAACGCCCGACGGCCACACCCCAGGCCCAATTGAAAGTGTCGGCCGGTTCATGGGACACCCGTCGGGTCGATGTTGACGTGTCTGGCCCGCTGAACGACGCAGGTAACGTGCGCGGTCGCTTTATCTATGCCAACGAAACCGGCAATTCCTATCTTGATCGTTATTCACGTGAGAAGAACGTCCTCAGCGGTATGCTGGCTTTCGACTTGAGTGACGCAGATACGCTCACGCTGGGCGTTTCTGACAACAAGAGCAATTCTAACGGCAGCAGTTGGGGTGGCCTGCCTCTGGTCGATGCTGAAGGCAATCTGATCCATTACAGCCGCCGTGGCTCAAGCGTCGGTCAGGACTGGACCTATTGGGACGTGCACACGCTGCGTACCTTTGCCGAGTTGACCCACGATTTCGGTAATGGCTGGAAGAGCGCGTTAAACGTCACCGCAGTGGATCAGCGGCAGTCGGCCAATATGTATTACCTGATGGCCAACGATGATCAGCAGCCCTGGCTGGCCGATCCGAGCCATACCAATGTCAACGAAAGACAACTGCTTGGCGAGGCGCAACTGAGCGGTCCGTTCAGTCTGGGCGGTCGCGAACATGAGTTGACAGTCGGCATGAACTACGGGCGCTCGCGCCACCATGAGCGCGGCTACTACAACAGCATTGACGAGATGATGCCGGCCGATCTGGACCAGACCCTGGGTGGCCACGTCCCGCGTCCTGAGCTGTCATACACCGACAACGATACAAAAATGGCCAGCTTCACCGATCGACAAAAAAGCGTGTACGCCGGTGCTCGTTTCAACCTCACCGACCAACTGCACTGGATCGCCGGTGCGCGCATGCTCAGCGTCGACAGTGAAGGCACCGATTATGGCTCGCCGCGTGACGTGCGCATTCACGGCAAAGTGACGCCGTACACCGGGTTGGTCTACGACCTCAACGCTCAATACTCGGTCTACGCCAGTTACACCAAAATCTTCAATCCGCAATACGTGGTGGACTCCGCGGGCAAGGTACTTGAGCCGCTTGAAGGTAAAAGCTATGAAGTCGGGGTCAAGGGCAGCGTGCTGGAGCAGAAGCTCGATGTCTCGGCTGCCGTGTTCAAGACCGACCAACGTAACGTTGCTGAAGCGACGGGCGAGATGATCGGCGCACAATCGGTTTACCAGAGCGAAGACTATAAAAGCCGCGGCGTAGAGCTCGAAGCCAGCGGTCAATTGGCGACCGGGTTACAGGTGCTGGGGGGTTACACCTATGTGCATATCGAAGATCCCGACGGCGACAAAGCGCGCCAATACGTCCCGGCGCACACCGTGCGTGGCAGCCTGACTTACCAACTGCCCGGTTTACCGCAGGCCAAGGTTGGCACCCGGGTCGCGTGGCAAAGTGCGATCCAGGTCGACGGCGACAGCCGCATTCGCCAGAACGCTTATGCTTTGGTCGATCTGATGGCCAGTTACGACATCGACAAACACTGGAGTACCGCGCTCAATCTCAACAACGTGGCCAACCGCAAATACCTGATGAGCCTGTACAGCGGTGGTTCCGGCTTCTACGGCGCATCGCGCAACGTGACGGCGTCGTTGAGTTATAACTTCTAACTTCAAACTGACTGACTTTTGCTCCTCCTCAGGGCAAGGTTCACGCCTGTCTGACGGATGGGCTCAAGCCCAGTGCGCCGGGTCATCGACGATGGCCTGGTGTTCTTGCAGCACCTTCGGGATTTCGTTTTTCAAGAACTCGACCCACGTTTTAACCTTCGCATCCAGAAAGCGGCGCGAAGGGTAGAGCGCATAGATGCTTTTCTCATGCAGGCGGTAATGCGGCAGCAGGCGAACCAATGAGCCGCTGAGGTAGGACGCCATGCTCACGTAGTCCGGCATCAGGCAAACACCCAGGCCCGCTTCGGCAGCTTTGGCCATGGCCTCGGCCACGTTGACCCGAAACACTTCACCCGGACGAATCGAACGCTCACCCTGTTCATCACGGAACGTCCAGCTGTCGGTGAACAAAGGGTCGACAAGGTGCAGGCAACGATGCTCGCTCAGTTGTTCCGGGGTTTGCGGGATGCCATGTTTTTCCAGGTAGGAAGGGGCGGCACTGAGCACGCTGTAAATACGCCCCAACTCCTGGCCCACCAGCTCGGAGTCAGGCAGATGAGCTGACAAGGTAATGACCACGTCGTGGCCTTCTTCAAACAGGTCGGGCTGGCGTTGCGACAGGGTCAAGTCGACATTCACCTGCGGGTAAAGCTCGGCGTACCTGGCGACCAAGGGGGCCAGCAACTGAATCCCGATGCCTGTGGTGGATTGCACGCGCAAATGGCCACGGGGTATCAGGTGCGCCCCTCCGGCTTCAGCATTGGCGTCTTCAATTTCTCCGAGAATCAGCCGGCAACGTTCCAGATAGCGCATGCCGACTTCGGTCAGGGCCAGGCGACGGGTGCTGCGCTGCAACAAGCGTGCTTGTAGTGAAGATTCAAGTTCAGACAGCAAACGAGAGGTTTGCGCGGTTGAATAGCCCAGCGCCTGAGCCGCTGCGGTAAAACTGCCTGTCTCGACTACGCGCACGAACACTCGCATCGCCTGAAAAATATCCATGCTTCTTGTAACCCCACACGTAGGCGTGCTTTTTGGTGATGGCAATCATTACACAGAGCGCTGAAAGATGCCGTGTTGGCGTGCTCACCGGTTTTAGATGACAAATCATTGTGCGCTGTAGGAATATTCTTTTTTGCCGTAAAAAAATTCTCTTATAAAACAAAAGGCTATGAGGCTCTGCCACAAAAAGTGCGCAGCCCGTGGTTTCGCGTTACTTGATTTTGTCATCGTATGTGCTTGATTCTTATGGATTGGGATCTTTTCGTACAAGAATCTGTCAGACGTTTATTCTGTTTTTGCTCAGCTCTTTCATGCCTCAATCAAAGAGGTCAGCTGAACAAGATGTACTACTCACAAGGCGCCTATTTTTGAAAAACACCGAGCATCCGCGGCCTAAAGCCTCTAGCCCCGAAATTGACCTGGTCGACCTGTTTTCTTTTTTTTGGCAGCAAAAGAAATTTATTGCGACTACTTCAGCAATCGCTGGCGCCATTGCACTAGGCTACGTCTTGGTTGTGCAGCCAATTTATCAGGCAAGCACCGTGCTGCGCCCCGCAGAGATTAATGAACTGGATGCTTTGAACCGTTCAGAGGTCTACAAGCTCCCACCAAATGAAGCGCTATTGAAAGTCGGTGCAGCGCTGGATTCCTATGAGACGCGCCTGAGCTTCTTCCGCAGCCATCAGGATTTGTTCAAGCCACTTGAAAAAGAGGGTATGACGCTTGAACAAAGCTTTGAGGTGTTTAACCGGGACTCGATCAACCTGACCCAAGTCGGCGTCAAAAACCCTGATGCCTTGAGCCCGTCTATCAAGCTGGAGCTGACCTATCCCCAATCGGTTCTGGGTGTCGATATCATCAATGGGTTTGTTGCTTACGCAATCGATAACCAGCGTGCGCAAATCAGCTCTGACCTCAAGACCATTATTAATAACCGGCAGAAAGAGCTGAGAGAGAAGATCAGCGCCGCGCGTTTGGGCTACCAGTCAGACAAAGAAGCCAAGATTGCCACGCTTGAAGAAGACGATGAGTTAAAGCGCGCTACCTTGAAGGACGAATTGCAGGCCCTGCGCCTGCAACTCAAGGCCATGCGTGAAGCGCGCATTGATCAACTGGATGAAGCCATCAGCATTGCCAGTACCTTGGGCATTTCCCGCCCGACCACGCCTTATGCAATGGGCGAGAGTGCTGCCGGCGGATCACGGGTGATTCGCACAGACATCACCTCCCTGGATACGCCGCTGTACTTTTTGGGCACTCAAGCACTGCAAGCTGAACGCGCCGTGTTGCTCAAGCGGACTTCCGACGACTTTACCGACAAAAGGGTTCTGGAGATCGACAAAAAGCTGAAGTTGCTGGAGGTCAATCGCGAGGTTGAGCAACTCGGCAAACGCGCGAATGAAGACGTCTACCTGAAAAATATCGAGCCCTTGCGTGCAGAGATCGTCCGCCTGGGTAATTTGAATACCGACATGAGTGCGTTGGGCCTGGTCAGTATTGACCGTAAGGCTCAGACGCCTGTCAGCGCGCTCAAGCCGAAAAAAGCCCTGACCATTGTGCTGGGCTTGTTCCTCGGTGGTCTGTTGGGCTTGGGTATTACTACGGTGCGTTACTTCAATGTCCGCCGCCGTGAAGAGCTCAAGCAATCAAGCTAAAACCGCAACAGATTTGATCTGCAGCCAGATGCTTTGCCCCGGCTGCAGGTCAAGCTGGTCACGGGAGTAGCGGGTAATACGGGCCAGCAGGGCGCTACCGGCGATGTCCAGACGCACCAGCACATGAGCCTGGTTGTCTGCTGCAGTTTCGCTGATGACAGTGGCTTGCAGGCTGTTGAGGATACTGCTGTGTTCGCTGCGATGGAGGCTCATGCTGATGTCGCGGGCCTGCACCTTTACCCGTAGGGCCTGACCCACCGCCAGTGGCGCATGGGCAACCCGCAAGCATTGAGTACTGTTCGGCAGTTGCAGGGTCAGCAATTGATACTGCGCATCGTATTCACACACCGTGCCTTCGATCACCACACCTGCGTCATCGCCCTGCGACAGCGGCAGATCAAGCCTGGCCAGAATGTCACCGATAGGCCCGCTGGCCAAAGCCTTGCCTTCACTCAATAGCACGATGTGGTCTGCCAGGCGCGCGACTTCATCCTGCGAGTGGCTGACATACAAAACTGGTATATCCAGCTCGGCATGCAGGCGCTCAAGGTAGGGCAGGATCTCGGCCTTGCGCTGGCTGTCGAGTGCGGCGAGCGGCTCGTCCATCAGCAACAGTTTGGGGCTGGTCAACAAGGCGCGGGCAATACCGACCCGCTGACGCTCGCCACCCGACAAGTGATTGGGGGCACGTTCCAGCAGATGAGTGATGCCCAGCAGGTCGGCCGCGTGGGCCAGTTCTACCCGCCGTTCTTGACGCGGGATGCGGCGCAGGCCGAATTCAAGGTTGGCGCGCACCGAGAGGTGCGGGAACAGGCTGGCTTCTTGAAAGATATACCCCAGTGACCGTTTATGAACCGGGACAAACAGCTTGTTGTGGCTGTCCTGCCAGACTTCGTCATTGATCTGCACGAAGGCATGTTCAGCACGCTCCAGACCGGCGATACAGCGCAGGCAGGTGGTCTTGCCAGACCCCGAGTGACCAAACAAAGCCGTCACCCCTTTACCGGGCAATTGCACGTCCAGGTCCAGCGAAAAACCGGAATAGCTGAGCTGCAGCCGAACAGTGATGTGTGAACTCATGTTCAACTCCAGGTGCTTTGAGATTTGCGGCTTGAGTACAGCGCCAACAGCACCAGAAATGAGAACACCACCATGGCGCCTGCCAGCCAGTGCGCCTGGGCATATTCCAGTGCTTCAACGTGGTCGTAGATTTGCACGGAAACCACGCGGGTTTTTTCCGGGATATTGCCGCCAATCATCAGCACCACGCCAAACTCACCGACCGTGTGGGCAAAGCCCAGAATTGCTGCAGTGATAAAGCCGGGGCGTGCGAGCGGTAGCACCACGGTAAAAAAACAATCCCAAGGATTGGCCCGCAACGTGGCGGCAACTTCCAGAGGTCTGGAACCGATGGCGGTGAACGCGTTCTGCAAAGGCTGAACGACAAAGGGCATTGAATAAATCACTGAGCCGATCACCAGCCCGGCAAAACTGAAGGTCAGCGTTCCCAACCCCATGGCCTGGGTGAGCTGCCCGACATAGCCATGCGGGCCCATCGCCAGTAACAGATAAAAACCGATGACGGTGGGCGGCAGCACCAGCGGCAAGGCCACGATAGCGCCAATCGGTCCGCGCAGCCGTGATCGGGTATGCGCGAGCCACAGGGCGATCGGAGTGCCGACCAGTAGCAGAATGACTGTGGTCAGTGACGCCAGCTTCAGGGTCAGCCATATGGCCGCAAAGTCAGCACTCGAGAGTGGCATTTACAGCTGATAACCGTAGGATTTGATAATGGCCGCCGCTTTAGGGCCTTTCAGGTATTCAGCCAGGGCTTTGGCAGCGGGATTATTCTCACCCTTCTTCAGGATCACCGCGTCCTGTTTGATCGGATCGTGCAAGGCTTCTGGCACCAGCCAGGCGGAACCTTCGCTGACTTTGCCGTCTTTATAGATCTGCGACAGGGCGACAAAACCCAACTCGGCATTGCCCGTCGAGACGAATTGATAGGCCTGGGTGATGTTCTGGCCTTCAACAATCTTGCCTTTGACCGCGTCAGTCAGCCCCAGTTTTGCCAGCACTTGCGTAGCCGCGAGGCCGTAAGGGGCCGCTTTAGGGTTGGCGATAGACAGGTGTTTGAACTGGTTTTGCTTCAGCACTTCGTCAGTGCCATTGATGTAGCCGTCTTTGGCTGACCACAGTGCCAGCGTGCCGATGGCGTAAGTGAAACGTGAGCCCGGGACGATATCGCCTTCTTTTTCGAGTTTTTCTGGCGTGCTGTCATCGGCTGCCAGAAAGACTTCAAACGGGGCGCCATTTTTGATCTGGGTGTAGAACTGACCTGTGGCGCCATACGCAGCGATCACTTTGTGCCCGGTGTCTTTTTCAAAGTCTTTGGCGATGGCCTGAATCGGCGCGGTGAAGTTGGCCGCGACGGCTACCTGAACGTCATCGGCCTGCGCTGAAGTAAACGCAAAACATCCGATCAGTGCCGCAAGCGCGGAGGGGGCAAAGTGTCGAGCGCGAAGATTCATGGCGTAACTCCATTCCTTTAGAAGCGTGAGCTGCCCGAATTGTTGGGTTGGTTTTGGTCGGGCTAGAGGAAGATAGACGGTATATAAAAAAATATATAGCCCTGTGCTATGCCTCAGCCTGCCTTGCGCAGGGTGATATTGATGCGCTGCTCGCCCAACTCTGGATGGTTGCCCGGTTTTATCGGCAGTACGCCATGGAAACGCAAGCGATCGACGCCGCCCCACACCACCACATCGCCATGAAACAGAGAGATCCTCTGCGCCGGGTCACTGCGCTGAAAACCGCCAAATTGGAAGACCGCAGGCAGGCCCAGAGAAATCGAGACGATGGGGGCATCGTAACAACGTTCGTTTTTGTCCTGATGCAGGGACATTTTTGCGCCGGGACTGTAGGTATTAATCAGCCCTGCATCAGGTACAAAACCTGCAAAACCAGCCGCGCTCGCGGCGCCAGCAGCGATGTCGAAAAAGGCCTCTGGCATGTGCGGCCAGGGCGTCGCGCTGACTGGATCAACAGGGCTGTAGCGGTAGCCGTGGCCGTCCGAGGTCCAGCCCAAATCACCGCAACTGCTTAAACGGGCCGACATGGTAAAACCGCCGGGGGTTTGCATGTGCCTGAAGGGCGATTGCTGCAACACGGCCTCAAGAGCGCTTAACAGTGCCTCGACCCACGGCAGGGCGAACCCGCGAAGCACAAACGCCTGCGCACCGATGCGTTCGATCCGGGCAGGCTGCTGCAGGTCTTCTTCGCCAAACAGGTCGAGCGTCATCGGGCTTAGAGCGCCTTGCTGACCTTGATGTCGGTAAATACCTCGGTATCACCGTGGAGCTTTTTCAGTGCTTCACGTGCTTCTTCTTCGCTGCCGGTTTTGAGCTGGGCAAAGTCAAAGCGGCGTTCGTCGCTGAGCTTGTACTTGATGACGTATTTAACGGTGTCCACAATATTTCCTGTCTATTAAAGAGGTGTCAGGCTTAGCGCAGCTTGGAGGTCGAGCGACGTACGATCTTGATCGTAGGCTTGAACGAGGGCTTGCGGGTCACGCTGATGGCACGGGTGGTTACCGTATCGATGGTAATGTTCCAGAAACCGGTGCTTGGCGCGGTGATGCGAGCCGGGAAGTCTTTGAATGCGCCGCCGTGATAAGAGTGGCGCCCGCCATTCTTGAAGCTGCGAAAGTGCGCATCGCTCATCAGGCGGATGTTGCAGGGCTGGGAGCACTCGATAACGACAATGTCGTCTTCGTTAAGGTGCTCGCGCTGGTGAATGAACTTCATGTGGGCTCCAAAAAGGGGGCTTTTGCCAAAAAATCAGCACGATAGCACGTGCTTTAGTCCAAGCTTGGGTCTAAAGGCGCTTATTATGCCGTGGTTCAGGCGAGTCTGACGTAAAAGGCAGATAATTGGCCACTGTTGAAAACTTATTCCCTGACATCAGGGAGCAAAGTTAAAGATTTACTGTCTTAGGGTCTTTAACGGAGGAATTGTATGAAGTGGGGCGTTTTGGTGGCGGTGCTGGCGTTGGGTGGCTGTGCTTCAGTGACGGATATCGAACACACGATTCCTACCCTGAATGTTATTTCGGGCAAAAAACCGGACGCCTATGCTCAATGCCTGGTGCAACAGTTGTCCAAAACTCGAAACGACCCACAGATCGAGCCGCACAAAGATGGGCTGAGGATTATCGTGCCGCAAAAGCTGACCTCCAATCCAACGGCGGTCATTGATATCGAAGAGCGTTCAGGCGGCAGCAGCATCAAGGTCTATGAAAGCATGTCCAATGTGCCGGTTCGCCCGGGGGACATTCGTCAGTCAGCTACACATTGTATTTCTGGAGAGTAACGCAGGCACTTGATTCGCCCGCGTTCCCCATAAAACCTGACAGCGGCTCAAGGCTGCGTCAGGTTTTTTTATGCCTGTTTGCCGGGTTCCTTTGCTCATTGGTTGTGACTCTGTCGGAATTCCCCTACGCTCCATAAGGCTTATATTTTTTAGGCCTAAACTTATAACAATAATGGAGTGGGTCATGATTCCACTTAACCGAGTGCTGTTGGGCGGCGTAGTGCTGCTCACGCTCAACAGCGTACAGGCGCAAACCTCTGCCAACATTTACCTGCAGGGCGGGGCACAGCCCGGTGCCCTGGCGTGTGTGGCTTGCCACGGGGCTGATGGCATGGGGCTGGCACCTGCAGGTTTTCCGCGATTAGCCGGTATTTCTGCTGACTACCTGAGCAAACAGCTTCGCGACTTCCAAAGTGGCAAACGGGTCAGTCCTGTGATGCAGCCGCTGGCCAAGGCCTTGACTGATGACGAAATTGCCTTGGTCACCCAGGCTATTGCTGCGATGCCGGCGCCGCCAGTCCCGCTGATCAATCGAAGCAGCATGCCTGAAGGCGTGGGGGGAAACGCTGGCATTGCGTGGCGCCTGGGATCGGCAAATCCCGGAGTGCGTGAGTTGTCATGGGCTGGGCGGGGCAGGGGTGGGCAGCGCTTTCCCGCCACTGGCCAATCAGCCTGCGCTGTATCTGGTGGCGCAGTTGAATGCCTGGCGCGATGGCTCGCGCAAGAATGACCCCAACGACTTGATGGGCCATATCGCCAAGGCCATGAGTGAGGACGAAGTCAAAGCCGTGGCCGAGTATTTCTCAACCGTGGGCCACAAGGAGGTCGCGCCATGAAAAGCATGATGCCTGCTTGCGCGCTGTCGATGCTATTGAGCCCTGTCGTCCTGGCCGCCACGATCGCCATGGACGATCAGAGCCAGATCAAAATCCCGCCGGTGAGTGGCCACGGCCCGGAGTATTTCCAGCCGCCGCTGGAAAGCGAACTGCCGGATAACGCTTACGGAAAAATGGTTAAAGACGGTTATGCGCTGTTTGTCGATACCAAGCGCCAAGCCCCGCAGTTCGTGGGCAATGGCCTGAACTGTACCAACTGCCACCTGGATCAGGGGCGCATGGCCAATTCGGCGCCACTATGGGGTGCTTACCCGATGTACCCGGCCTATCGAAAGAAGAACGACAAGGTCAACACCTTTGCCGAGCGCTTGCAGGGCTGCTTTCAGTTCAGCATGAATGGCGGCACGCCCCCTGCGGCCGACAGTCGTGAGATCACCGCATTGTCGGTGTATGCCTATTGGTTATCGACCAAAGCGCCGGTGGGTGTCGAGTTGCCGGGGCGTGGCTATCCGGATGTCGCGCAGCCCGCCAGTGGCTACGATCTGGCGCGGGGCGCTGTGGTCTACAAGGACCAGTGTGCGATTTGTCATGGCGATAATGGCCAGGGGCAAAAGGTTGGCGCTGATTACGTGATGCCGCCGCTGTGGGGCAAGGAGTCTTATAACTGGGGGGCCGGCATGCACCGGATCAACACCGCTGCCTCGTTTATCAAACACAACATGCCACTGGGCAAGGCCAACAGCTTGAGCGATGAACAAGCGTGGGATGTGGCCGCCTACATCAATACCCATGAGCGGCCGCAGGATCCGCGGCTGGTAGAAGGCTCGGTCGAGAAAACCCGACTCAAGTACCACGCCAATGATGGTGTGAATGCTTACGGGCAGACCCTTAATGGCGTGTTGATAGGTGTCGGTACCCAATAAACAAGGCTGCCGCCCTCAGGCGGCAGAAGCGTCTATGCTCAATCCTTGCTGCGCCCGCGAGGTGCTGGCCCAGCAAGGTCTTCAAAGACTTCGGCAACCTCGATTGCGGCTTTTTCCGAGGAAAATGGTCCCGCGACGTGTTCGCCTGATGGAGCGACCATCCACCATTCTTTTGAACTGACATTTTTTATCAGGTAACCGTTGACGCTTTTTGTGGCTGACATCGAAGCTGGGACCTTTAAGAATCGAAAACGGCGGCAATAATACCGCCAATCGAGGGCGTTGGCCTCGTGATATGGCGTTTGGCCGCAATCTGCCTGGAGCAGCTGCAGGCGTGTTAACCGCTTCACCCAGTCGATGAGTAGTTGAAAAATAAGTAATTAATGAACTTGTTGGCTAAAAATTCATCTAGGTTGGCATCAGTTTGCTATTCGGGGCATTGTAACGTCGATGCCGCCTGATTAGACTGCGCCAAAATTCGAACGTACAGCCCTTTTAAGGACTCATATGATCAAGAAATGCTTGTTCCCAGCAGCCGGTTACGGCACTCGCTTTTTGCCAGCGACCAAGGCCATGCCAAAAGAAATGCTGCCGGTGGTGAACAAGCCACTGATCCAGTACGGGGTTGAAGAAGCACTGGACGCTGGCTTGAATGAAATTTCTATCGTCACAGGACGTGGCAAACGCGCACTGGAAGACCACTTCGACATCAGCTATGAGCTGGAAAACCAGATCAAGGGCACTGACAAAGAAAAATACCTGGTAGGCATCCGTCGCCTGCTGGATCAGTGTTCGTTCTCGTACACCCGTCAAACCGAAATGAAAGGCCTGGGCCACGCCATTTTGACTGGCCGCCCGCTGATCGGCGACGAGCCGTTTGCCGTGGTACTGGCAGATGACCTGTGCGTAAACCTGGAAGGCGACGGCGTACTGACGCAGATGGTCAAACTGTACAACCAGTACCGTTGCACCATCATCGCGATCCAGGAAGTTGATCCGCAAGAAACCAACAAGTACGGCGTCATCGCTGGCGATCTGATTGGTGATGACCTGTACCGCGTGCGCAACATGGTTGAAAAACCAGCACCGGAAGACGCGCCATCGAACCTGGCCATCATCGGCCGCTACATCCTGACTCCGGACATCTTCGACCTGATCAAGCAGACCGAGCCGGGTAAAGGTGGCGAGATCCAGATCACCGACGCCCTGATGAAACAGGCGCAAAACGGTTGCGTGATTGCCTACAAATTCAAAGGCAAGCGTTTCGACTGCGGTGGTGCTGAAGGCTACATCGAAGCAACCAACTTCTGCTTCGAAAACTTCTACAAAACCGGCAAGGCTTACTAACAGAGCCTGCGTGTAGAACGTTGCAAGACAAAGCCACCTTCGGGTGGCTTTGTCGTTTATTTGCCTCGCGTTAACCGTCGGCGCTGGTCAATCGCGCTGGAGCGATTATGCTGATGGCCTGCCTAGGAGAGAGAAATGGCCTACGAATTTGATTTGTTTGTAATTGGTGCGGGTTCCGGTGGTGTGCGTGCTGCACGCTTTGCTGCGGGTTTTGGGGCCAAAGTGGCGGTAGCAGAAAGCCGTTATCTGGGCGGTACCTGCGTGAACGTGGGCTGCGTGCCGAAAAAGCTGCTGGTCTACGGTGCGCACTTCGCCGAAGACTTCGAGCAAGCGTCCGGCTTTGGCTGGAGCCTGGGTGAAGCGAATTTTGACTGGGCGACCCTGATCGCCAACAAAGATCGCGAAATCCACCGCCTCAACGGTATTTACCGCAACCTGCTGGTCAACAGTGGCGTCACCCTGATGGAAGGTCACGCAAAACTGACCGGACCGAATGAGGTTGAAGTCAATGGCCAGCGTCATACGGCCAAACATATCCTGATCGCAACGGGCGGCTGGCCGCAGATCCCGGAGATTCCGGGGCATGAGCTGGCAATCAGCTCCAACGAAGCGTTCTTCCTCAAAGAACTGCCCAAGCGCGTGCTGGTGGTGGGTGGCGGCTACATCGCCGTGGAGTTCGCCGGGATCTTCCACGGCCTGGGCGCCCAGACGTCGTTGTTGTACCGCGGTGACATGTTCCTGCGTGGCTTTGACGGCGCAGTGCGCAAACACCTGCATGAAGAGCTGACCAAGCGCGGCATGGACGTGCAGTTCAACGCAGACATTGCACGCATCGACAAGCAGGCAGATGGCAGCCTCAAGGCCACCCTTAAAGACGGCCGTGAGCTAGAAGCCGATTGCGTGTTCTACGCGACGGGGCGCCGTCCGATGCTCGACAACCTCGGGCTGGAAAATACCGGGGTCAAACTCGACAAGCGCGGCTTTGTGCAAGTCGATGACCTGTACCAGAGCACCGAACCGTCGATTCTGGCGATTGGTGACGTGATTGGCCGTGTGCAACTCACGCCAGTGGCTTTGGCCGAAGGCATGGCGGTTGCGCGTCGTCTGTTCAAGCCTGAGCAGTATCGCCCCGTGGATTACCGCATGATCCCGACGGCGGTGTTCAGCTTGCCGAACATCGGCACGGTGGGGCTGAGCGAAGAACAGGCCATTGAAGACGGGCACAAGGTGCAGATCTTCGAGAGCAGCTTCCGCCCAATGAAACTGACCCTGACCGAGTGTCAGGAGCGTACGTTGATGAAGCTGGTGGTCGATGCCGACACCGATAAAGTGCTGGGCTGCCACATGGTAGGGCCAGAGGCGGGGGAGATCGTGCAGGGATTGGCGATTGCCTTGAAAGCCGGTGCAACCAAACAGCATTTTGACGAAACCATCGGCGTCCACCCGACGGCGGCTGAAGAATTCGTCACCATGCGCACGCCAGTTAAACGGTAAATCCCTTTGTAGGCGCGAGCTTGCCTCGCGATCTTTTAAACACTCAAAAGATCGCGAGACAAGCTCGCTCCTACAGGGTTTTTACTTAGTTGTCGTAGCCAAGGTTAGGCGCCAGCCAGCGTTCGGTCACGTTCAGGTCCTGACCTTTACGCGCGGTGTAGCTGTCGATCTGGTCTTTATCGACTTTACCTACAGCAAAGTACTGCGCTTGCGGGTGCGCGAAGTACCAGCCGCTCACCGCAGCTGCCGGGAACATTGCGTAGTGCTCGGTCAGGAACACGCCGCTCTGGCCTGCACGCATTTCTTGTGCTTCTGGGTCCAGCAAGGCAAACAACGTCGCTTTTTCAGTGTGGTCCGGGCACGCCGGGTAGCCGGGAGCAGGGCGGATGCCGCTGTACTGCTCTTTGATCAACGCCTCGTTGTCCAGGTGCTCATCCTTGGCATAGCCCCAGTAGTTTGTCCGCACTTGTTGGTGCAGCCACTCGGCGCAAGCCTCGGCCAAACGGTCGGCCAGGGCCTTGACCATGATCGAGTTGTAGTCGTCGCCTGCATCCTGGTAGGCCTTGGCCACTTCTTCGGCGCCGATCCCCGCGGTGGTGATAAAGCCGCCCACGTAGTCGGTCACGCCGCTGTCTTTTGCCGCAACAAAGTCGGCCAGCGAGAAGTTTGGTTTGCCATCGGTCTTGATGATTTGTTGGCGCAGGTGATGCAGCTTGGCCAAAGGTTTGCCGTCGTCACCGTAGAGCTCCAGATCGTCATCGTTAACCTGGTTGGCAGGCCAGAAACCAAAGACCGCCCGCGCACTGATCAGCTTTTCATCAATCAGTTTTTTCAGCATCTCTTGCGCGTCGGCGTACAACGCTCTTGCCGCTTCGCCGACCACTTCGTCGTCGAGGATGCGCGGGAACTTGCCGGCCAGGTCCCAAGAGATAAAGAACGGCGTCCAGTCGATGTACTCAGCCAGCACCTTGAGGTCGATATTGTCCAGCACCTTGGCGCCCGTGAACGTCGGTTTGACGGGCTGGTAGGTGGCCCAGTCGAACTGCGGCTTCTTGGCAATCGATGCGGCATAGCTCAAGCGTTCGGTGCGGGCGCTGCGGTTTGCCGTGCGCTCGCGCACCTCAACGTACTCTTCGCGGGTTTTCTCGACAAAACCGGCCTTGAGTTCCTTGGACAGCAGCTGGGTAGCCACGCCCACGGCCCGCGAGGCGTCGGTGACGTAAACCACAGCATCATTTTGATACTTGGGTTCGATCTTGACCGCAGTGTGCGCCTTGGAAGTTGTGGCGCCGCCGATCATTAGCGGCAGATGGAAGTCCTGGCGCTGCATTTCACGGGCGACGTGCACCATTTCATCCAGTGACGGAGTAATCAGACCGGACAAGCCGATGATGTCGCATTTCTGTTCTTTGGCTACTTGCAGAATTTTTTCCGCAGGCACCATAACGCCCAGGTCAACGATGTCGTAGCCGTTACAACCCAGCACCACACCTACGATGTTCTTGCCGATGTCATGCACATCGCCTTTCACCGTGGCCATGAGGATCTTGCCTTTGGCTTCTGGCTTGTCGCCTTTTTCCAGTTCGATAAACGGGATCAGGTGGGCCACCGCCTGTTTCATCACGCGGGCGGACTTCACCACCTGCGGCAGGAACATTTTGCCCGCGCCAAACAGGTCGCCGACGATATTCATGCCCGACATCAGCGGGCCTTCAATCACCTCAATCGGGCGGCTGAAGGACAGGCGCGACTCTTCGGTGTCTTCGACGATATGGGTGGTGATGCCCTTGACCAGTGCGTGCTCCAGACGCTTGTTGACGTCCCAGCTGCGCCATTCTTCGGTCTCGGCCTCTTTGACGCTGCCATCGCCCTTGTACTTGTCGGCAATCGCCAACAGGTTGTCCGTGGCGTCCGGGGTGCGGTTGAGCACCACATCTTCGACGGCATCGCGCAGTTCAACCGGGATCTGGTCGTAGATTTCCAGTTGCCCGGCGTTAACGATACCCATGGTCAGGCCGCTGCGAATGGCGTACAGCAGGAACACCGAGTGGATCGCCTCACGCACCGGGTTGTTGCCACGGAACGAGAACGATACGTTGGACACACCGCCCGAGGTCAGGGCATACGGCAGTTCATCGCGGATGTAGGCGCAGGCGTTGATGAAGTCCACTGCATAGTTGTTGTGCTCTTCAATGCCGGTGGCCACGGCGAAGATGTTCGGGTCGAAGATGATGTCTTGCGGCGGGAAGCCGACTTCATTGACCAGAATGTCGTAGGAGCGTTTGCAGATCTCTTTTTTGCGTGCTTCGGTGTCAGCCTGGCCCGCTTCGTCAAATGCCATCACCACCACGGCAGCGCCATAGCGCTTGCACAGTTTGGCGTGGTGGATGAACTGCTCGACGCCTTCTTTCATGCTGATCGAGTTGACGATGCCTTTGCCCTGAATGCACTTGAGGCCCGCTTCAATCACGTCCCACTTGGAGGAGTCGATCATGATCGGTACGCGGGAGATATCCGGCTCGCCGGCAATCAGGTTGAGGAAGGTAATCATCGCCTTCTTCGAATCCAGCATGCCTTCGTCCATGTTGATGTCGATGATCTGCGCACCGGCTTCAACTTGTTGCAGGGCCACTTCGAGGGCTTCGGTGTAGTTGTCTTCACGGATCAGGCGGGCAAAGCGCGCAGAACCGGTGATGTTGGTACGTTCGCCGACGTTGACGAACAACGAACTGCGATCAATGGTGAACGGCTCAAGGCCCGACAGGCGGCAAGCCTTCGGGATGTCCGGGATCTGGCGCGGCGCGTAACCGGCCACGGCATTGGCGATGGCCTGGATGTGGCCCGGCGTGGTACCGCAGCAGCCGCCGACAATGTTCAAAAAACCGCTTTGGGCGAACTCTTCAATCACCTTGGCGGTTTGTGCAGGCAGTTCATCGTACTCGCCGAATTCGTTTGGCAAACCCGCGTTGGGGTGAGCCGAGACGTGGGTGTCGGCCTTGTTCGACAACTCTTCGAGGTAAGGACGCAGTTCGCTGGCGCCCAGTGCGCAGTTCAAACCCACCGAAATCGGCTTGGCATGGCTCACAGAGTTCCAGAACGCTTCGGTGGTCTGGCCCGACAGCGTGCGGCCGGAGGCGTCGGTGATGGTGCCGGAGATCATGATCGGCAACTCAAAGCCCAGCTCTTCGAACACGCCTTGCACGGCGAAGATCGCGGCCTTGGCATTCAAGGTGTCGAAAATGGTTTCGATCAGGATCAGGTCGGCGCCGCCTTCGATCAGGCCCTTGGTGGCCTCGGTGTAGTTTTCCACCAGTTCATCGAAGGTAACGTTGCGGTAGCCGGGGTTGTTGACGTCTGGCGACAGCGAACAGGTACGGCTGGTCGGACCGAGCACTCCCGCAACAAAACGCGGTTTGTCCGGGGTTTCAAGGGTCTTGGCGTCGGCCACCTTGCGCGCAAGGCGTGCGCCTTCTACGTTTAGCTCGTAGGCGAGGGCCTGCATGCCGTAGTCGGCCTGGGAAACTTGAGTGGCGTTAAAGGTGTTGGTTTCGAGAATGTCGGCACCGGCATCCAGGTAGGCTTTTTCAATCGAGCCAATGACATCCGGGCGGGTGATGACCAAAAGGTCGTTGTTGCCTTTGACATCGCTCGGCCAATCGGCAAAACGCGTGCCACGATAGTCGTGTTCCTCAAGGCGGTAGCTTTGGATCATAGTACCCATGCCGCCATCGAGAATCAGAATGCGCTCTTTGAGGGCTTGCTGAAGTGCTTGGATACGAGCGCTGCGGTCAGACATAGGACTACCTGTTAGAGCCATGCAAAAGATGGCAAATCATAACAAACCTGCGCCTAATTTGAGCGCCGGAAGATTTGCATGAATTCAGCTCATGTTGAAAGACGTGTAGCACGGGTAGAATCGCGACATTTCAATATCAGGACAATGGCACATGTTTTTTCGCCTACTCACCGGCGCCGTGACGCTGGTGGTGTGTAGTACAGCGCTGGGACAAGCCCCGCTGGCGAGTCCGGCTATATCCTACACACGGGACATACAGCCGATCCTTACCGAAAAATGCGTTGCTTGCCATGCGTGCAACGACGCCGCCTGCCAGCTCAATTTGGGCAGTGCCGAGGGCGCTACCCGTGGCGCCAGTAAAGTGCCTGTCTATAAAGGAGACCGCACTACACCGGTTGCACCCACGCGGATTTTCTACGATGCCAGCGGCCCGGATGAGTGGCGCCGCAAAGGTTTTTACTCGGTGCTCGATGCGCAAGGCGCGCAAGCGGCCTTGATGGAGCGGATGCTTGAGCTGGGCCATAACACCCCGCTGACGCCCAATGCCAAGTTGCCAGAAGAAATCGTCCTGGGGCTGAACCGAGATAACTCATGCCCCGCGCCGGGCGAGTTCGATGCCTACGCCCAAAAACACCCTAAAGAAGGCATGCCCCTGGCCGTCACCGGCCTCACCGACAAGCAATACCAAACCGTGCAGACCTGGCTCAAGCAAGGCGCACCGGTTGACCAGCATGCTATCAAGCCAAGCGCAGGTGAAGCGGCGCAGATTGCTGAATGGGAAGCGCTGCTCAATCGTCCGGGCTCAACAGAGGCGTTGGTCGGGCGCTGGCTGTTCGAACACTTGTTCCTCGCCCATACGTATTTTGACAACGGCGTGCCAGGGCATTTCTTCCAGTGGGTGCGTTCGCGCACGCCGAGCGGTCAGCCGATTGACCTGATCGCCACCCGCCGTCCAAATGATGATCCGGGCACCACGTTCTATTACCGGTTAATGCCGGTACAAGGCGTGATCGTGCACAAAACCCACATCACTTACCCGATGGGCAAGCAAAAACTTGAGCGGGTCAAGCAGCTGTTTTATAGCGGCGACTGGCATGCCACTTCGCTGCCGGGTTACGGGCCGCGCAGCCGCGCCAACCCGTTTGAAACCTTTGAAGCGATCCCGGCCGTGGCGCGTTATCAGTTCATGCTCGATAACGCCGAGTATTTTGTGCGCACCTTTATTCGCGGGCCGGTGTGCCGCGGGCAAATTGCCACGGACGTAATCCGTGACAACTTCTGGGCGCTGTTCCAGGAACCTGCCCACGACCGCTATATCACGGATGCCGCCTATCGGGGCGAAGCAACGCCATTGCTGGCGATGCCGGGGCAGAACGATGACGTCGGCAGTGTTCTTTCGCTGTGGCACAGCTTCCGTGACAAGCGCAATGAATACGTAAAACTGCGTCAAGATGCTTACGCCGACATGCCGCCTCCCAGCTGGGCAACTCTGTGGGCGGGCAATGACAATGCGCTGCTGACGATCTTTCGGCACTTTGACAGCGCCAGCGTCACCAAGGGCTTGATCGGTGAAGTGCCGCAGACGATGTGGCTGTTCGACTTTCCGTTGCTCGAGCGAACCTACTATCAGTTGGCGGTCAACTTTGATGTGTTCGGCAACGTTTCGCATCAGGCTCAGACGCGGTTGTACTTTGACTTGATCCGTAACGGTGCTGAGGCCAACTTTTTGCGCCTGATGCCGGCAGACTCGCGCGCCAGCATCCTCAGTGACTGGTACCAGAACAGCGGCAAGATCAAGATGTGGCTGGATTACGAAAAAATCGACACCAGCACGCCAACCGGCATGATCCTCGATCCGACTGATCCAAAGCGTGACTTTGCCCTCAAGTTAATTGACCGCGCTGGCACCTTGAATGCCAACCCGGATCCGATTAACCGTTGCACCGGCGCTTATTGCTCGCGACCTGATATTGCACAGGAGTTCCAGTTCGCCGAGCAATCACTCAGCCGTCTGACTGCGCGTCCGGCAGCGGGGCTGGCGGTCATCAATCAATTGCCGGAAGCGACCATGCTGCGCATTGAAGGCAACAACGGTGACCGCGAGATGTACAGCATGTTGCGCAACCGTGCCCACAGCAACGTGGCCTTTATGCTCGGCGAGGCCTACCGCCTGCAACCCGGGTTGGACACGCTGACTATTTTCCCGGGCGTGCTCAGCAGTTACCCGAACTTCATGTTCAACATTCCGGCGGCTGATGTTGAGGCGTTTGTCGAAGCGATGGAGCAATCCAAAGATCAGAAAAGCTTTGAGGCTATCGTCGAGCGGTGGGGCGTTCGCCGCAGCAACCCGCAGTTCTGGCAGTACTTCCATGATATTGGCGAGTACATCAATGAGACCGATCCGGTTGAAGCGGGTGTTTTGGACATGAATCGCTACGAAAACCTGTAATGCGGCCGGTAATAATTTAACAAGAGAGGGCAGATTGCCTGACAAAAACACTAGGACTTTGTCAGGCGCGCCGATTGGCGTAAACTGCCCCCCATGTCTGCGAGGAGATTCCATGAGCGCCATAACGATTACCGACGCCGCCCACGATTACCTGGCTGATCTGCTGTCCAAGCAGAACACCCCGGGTATCGGCATCCGCGTCTTTATCACCCAGCCGGGCACCCAGTACGCTGAAACTTGCATAGCCTACTGCAAGCCCAATGAAGTGAAGCCTGAAGATACTGCCATTGGCCTGAAGAGTTTCACGGCCTGGATCGATTCGTTCAGCGAAGCGTTCCTCGAAGATGCGGTGGTGGACTACGCCACAGACCGCATGGGTGGCCAGCTGACCATCAAGGCGCCGAACGCCAAAGTGCCAATGGTTAACGCTGATAGCCCGATCAACGAGCGTATCAACTACTACCTGCAAACCGAGATCAACCCCGGTTTGGCGAGCCACGGTGGTCAGGTCAGCCTGATTGAAGTGGTTGAAGACGGGATTGCCGTGCTCAAGTTCGGTGGTGGCTGCCAGGGCTGCGGCCAGGCAGACGTAACCCTGCGCGAAGGCATTGAGCGCACCTTGCTTGAGCGCGTGCCCGAGCTTAAGGGGGTGCGTGACGTGACCGACCACTCGCAGAAAGAAAACGCCTACTACTGAGTGATCAGTAACAGGGTGTTCGCTGCGATGTGAATAAAAAAACGGTGCCCCGTGAGCACCGTTTTTTATGCATTTTCTTTGTAGGAGCGAGCTTGCCTCGCGATCTGTTGATCTTAAAAGATCGCGAGGCAAGCTCGCTCCTACAGGTTTGGGTTCTTAGGGTCGATACAAATGCGCATGCCCGGCCCGGTATAGCGAGGACTCGGCAAAGCTGTCACTGGCCAGTACACGGCCGACCAAAATCAACGCGGTGCGCCTGAATCCCTTGGCCTGTACTTTGGCCTGAATGTCCTCAAGGGTGCCTTGTACCCAATCCTGGTCCGGCCAACTGGCGCGGTGAATCACGGCAATCGGGCAGTCGCTGCCGTAATGCGGCTGCAGTTCGCGAACGATGCTTTCAAGGTTTTTAACCCCCAGATGAATCGCCATGGTCGTGCCGTGCTGCGCCAGGCTGGCCAGTTCCTCACCGGGCGGCATTACGGTTTTTTCCGCGTAACGGGTCAGGATCACTGTTTGCGAGATGTCCGGCAGCGTCAGCTCGGCGCCCAGTATGGCTGCGCATGCTGCGGTGGCGGTCACGCCCGGAATGATTTCAAAGGCGATGCCCAGCTCACGCAGGCAGCGAATTTGCTCGCCAATGGCGCCATACAGGCTCGGATCACCCGAGTGCACGCGGGCCACGTCCTGACCTTTGGCGTCGGCGCTTTTTATCAGATCGATGATTTGCTCAAGGTGCAGTTCAGCGCTGTTGATGATCTGCTCAGCGCGATTGCCGTCCAGTACGGCAGTGGGCACCAGCGAGCCGGCATAAATAATCACCGGGCAGGTACGGATCAAACGCTGGCCTTTGACGGTAATCAGCTCTGGGTCGCCGGGCCCGGCACCGATGAAGTAAACAGTCATGGCAGTCTCTGAAAAGGTCGAAATAGAGCCGTTCGTGAAGAACGCTCATAGTGAGGCGGGGGATTATCGCGTTATTTGCCCTGTGCAGGCCAATGCAAAGGTTGCCACTGAGGACGCCTGGCGTGTCACAAGCAGTGTTGCGCCTGCGCCACCCAGCTGTTCGGCCAGTGCCAATGCGGCACTTTCGGCCACACCCCAGCACCCGGTTTGCTCGAAAACAACCTTGGAGCGCTGACTGAGCTGTGAGGCATAGGGGGCAAGCTGATCGGCGTTGAACACATTAAAAGGCAGGTTCAGCCGCCTGCAGAGTTCGATAAGTCCCGGTTCTTCTCGCTTGAGGTCGATGCTGGCGATGCCCTGGACAGCGCCTAATGTGAGCCCGGCCTTGTCGAGAGATTGCTCAACCAATGCCAATAAATCCTCGCAAGTGCACCCCTGGCGGCATCCCAGGCCAATAATCGCGCAAGCGGTGTGTGTGGCAGGCGGCATCACTGTTCCAGAGCCAAAACGAGGTGCGCAGTGTTGTTGAGGTGCGTTTAGCCTGTCAACTTTGCGTCTGGACCAACATGCTCTTTACCTTGACGCGCAACTGATCAATAGAGAAGGGCTTGCCAATGACGGCCATGCCCTCAGGCACAGTGAGGGTCTCGGCGTAGCCGCTGGCAAACAGAATCGGCAGTTGCTGGTACAGTTCACGGGCTTTGCAAGCCAGTGCATGGCCGTCCATGCCGGGTAGCCCGACATCGGTCATCATCAAGTCAATGCGCTGGCCTTTGTCTTCAAGAAACGCCATTGCGCACTCGCTGCCATCGGCTTCAAGCACGTTGAACTCCAACTCTTCAAGCACGTCAACGATCAGCATACGAACAATGGCGTCGTCTTCGACTACAAGAATGGTGGAGGGCGTTGCGGACATATTCATGATCTCGATAAAAATTTAAATCCAGGACCCTTCACACTGGCATCTGGCCGGTAAGAATAGCCTTGAGCACCAGCAAAGTACGGTTTTTTGTAAGAAAAATCCTACTAAGGTGCAAGAAAGCTGAACTATTTCGCGGTATTCCTTCAAACTCTCACTAATTTTTACGTCCACAGGCCAGACAAATGAACTCACCTGCATCCATTGACGAGCAAAGTTTTCGCAAACTGTTGAGTCGTAACGTTGGTTTGCCTTTGGCAGTCGGTGTGATGAGTGCAGTGCTGTTCGTGGTGATGATCAGCTATTTACTGTCAGTCCTTAAATGGGTCGAGCACAGCGATCGTGTCATCAGCAACACCAATGAAGCGATCAGGCTGACAGTTGATCTGGAAACCGGCATGCGCGGGTTTCTGATTACCGGCGATGAGCATTTTCTTGACCCTTACGCGGTGGCCAAACCGCAAGTACTTGCGCAGATCCAGGGGTTGCAAGAACTGGTCAGTGATAACCCCCAGCAAGTTGATCGTCTCAAGCGCATCGCGGCGCTGCAGAACGAATGGGCCTCTTATGCCCAGTCCATGGTCGATTTGCGCCGTCAGAGTGGCGATTATCGTGCAGCGGTGCAGTCTGGCAGGGGCAAAAGCCTGACTGACCAGATCCGTCAGGAATATGACGATTTCATCCAGCTGGAGCAACAGTTGAGGGTGGCTCGCAATAACGAAGCCAGTACGACTACCTTCGTCTGCGTCGGGCTTTATTTGCTGTTCGTGTTGGGCCTGAGCGGTTTTTTGGCATATGTCGGCCGAAGAGATTTACTCAATCTTTCAAAGAGTTACCAAAACAACTTCGAGTTGCAGGTTAAGGCTGCTGAGCGTCTTGAACGACAAGCCTGGCTGCGTAACGGGCAGACCGAACTGGCCGAGCAGGTGCTTGGCCGCCTCACGCTGAACATGCTGGGCCGCAATATCCTGCAGTTCTGCGCGCAGTACCTGGGCACGGTCGTTGCCGCAGTGTATGTGCGTGAAGATCACGGCGGCTTGCGCCGCATCGCCAGCTATGGATTCTCTCGTGAGCAAGAAGCGCGCAACGAGGTGATTCACAATGACGAAGGGATTGTCGGGCAAGCCGCGTTCCAGGATCAGTTGATCCGTCTGGACGATGTGCCGTCGGACTACTGCTTCAAAGTCAGCTCCGGGCTGGGTGAGGGCGCGCCTCGCAGTGTGCTGGTGGTGCCGACCAGCGACGATGACCGGGTTAACGGGGTGATTGAGCTGGGCTTTCTTCGCCCGCTGGAAGACCGTGACATCGAGCTGTTCGACTTGATCGCAGACAACATCGGCACCTCGATTGAGGCCGCGCGTTACCGTCAGCGCCTGCAAGAAGTGCTGGCAGAGACCCAGCAGCTCAATGAAGAACTGCAAGTGCAGCAAGAAGAACTCAAGACCGCCAACGAAGAGCTGGAAGAGCAGTCGCGCATTCTTAAAAAGTCGCAGACCAGCCTTGAGGCGCAGCAAGCAGAGCTCGAACAGACCAACGAGGCCCTGGCAGAGCAGCGTGATGCCATGGACCGCAAGAATACCGAGCTGAACCAGGCTCAGGAGCAGCTCGAAGAGCGTGCCGATGAGCTGATGCGTTCAAGCAAGTACAAGTCGGAATTCCTCGCCAACATGTCCCACGAGCTGCGCACACCGCTTAACAGCTCGCTGATTCTGGCCAAACTGTTGTCGGAGAACCCGCAGCAGAACCTCACGGGTGAGCAAGTCAAATTTGCCGAGTCGATCTATTCGGCAGGCAACGATTTGCTCAACCTGATCAATGACATTCTGGATATATCCAAGGTCGAGGCCGGCAAGCTTGAGGTGCGCCCCGAAAACACCAGCGTGGCGCGGATGCTCGATGGCATACGCGGGGTGTTCCAGCCGTTGGCCAGTGACAAGTCGCTGGAGTTGCGCGTCGACTTGCAGCCTGGCACCCCCGCGTTGATCTACACCGACAGCCAGCGCCTGGAGCAAATTCTCAAGAACCTGCTGTCCAACGCGGTCAAGTTCACCGAAAAAGGCCGGGTCAGCCTGACGGTGTCGCGTCATTCGGGCAATGCCATTGCATTTGCCGTTGAAGACTCCGGCATCGGCATTGCGGCCGAGCAGCAAGAGAGCATTTTTGAAGCGTTCCGTCAGGCAGATGGCACTACCAACCGCCGATATGGTGGCACCGGCCTTGGCTTGTCGATCTCGCGGGATCTGGCGACCTTGCTTGGCGGCTCTATCAGTGTCAGCAGCGAGCCGGGGCAGGGCAGCGTCTTCACCTTAATCATGCCCGTACAGTTCGTCGAAGACGCCGAACTGCCCGTAGAGGCTCCTGTCAATGCCCCGCGCGTGCCACAGACATTGCCTGCCAAGGCGTTGCCGGTACAGGCGCCGGATGTGCCGCTGAATATCCCGCGCTTCATGGACGACCGCGAACAAGCACCGTTCAGCACGCGCTGCATTCTGGTGATTGAAGATGAGCCTAATTTTGCGCACATCCTCTACGATCTGGCCCACGAACTGGGCTATCGCTGCCTGGTCGCCCACGGTGCTGACGAAGGCTTCAGCCTGGCGGCGCAGTTTATTCCCGACGCCATTCTGCTCGACATGCGCTTGCCCGATCACTCCGGGTTGACCGTACTGCAGCGCTTGAAAGCCCTGGCCGCCACCCGGCATATCCCGGTGCACGTGATCTCTGTCGAAGACCGGGTTGAAGCCGCCATGCACATGGGCGCCGTGGGCTACGCGGTCAAACCGACCACCCGCGAGGAACTCAAAGATGTCTTCGCCCGCCTTGAAGCCAAGCTCACGCAGAAGGTCAAACGGATATTGCTGGTCGAAGACGATGACCTGCAACGCGACAGTATTTCCCGCCTGATCGGCGACGATGACATTGAAATCACCGCCGTGGGTTTTGCTCAAGAGGCACTTGATCTGCTGCGCAGTAACATCTACGACTGCATGATCATCGACCTCAAGCTCCCGGACATGCTGGGCAACGACCTGCTCAAGCGTATGTCTACCGAAGACATCTGCTCGTTCCCGCCCGTCATTGTCTACACCGGGCGCAATCTGACCCGCGACGAAGAGGCCGAACTGCGCAAATACTCACGTTCGATCATCATCAAAGGCGCCCGTTCGCCTGAGCGTTTGCTGGACGAAGTGACATTATTTCTGCACAAAGTTGAATCTCAGTTGTCCCATGAGCGTCAAACGATGCTCAAGACGGCACGCAGCCGCGACAAAGTGTTCGAAGGGCGCAAGATTCTGCTGGTTGATGACGACGTGCGGAACATTTTCGCCCTCACCAGCGCGCTGGAGCACAAGGGCGCAATCGTCGTCATCGGGCGTAATGGCCGCGAGGCGATCGAGCGTTTGAATGAGGTCGACGACATCGACTTGGTGCTGATGGACGTGATGATGCCGGAGATGGATGGCTATGAGGCCACCATTGAAATTCGTAAGAACCCGCGCTGGCGCAAGCTGCCGATCATTGCGGTCACGGCCAAGGCGATGAAGGACGATCAGGAACGCTGCCTGCAAGCGGGTTCCAACGATTACCTGGCTAAACCGATTGATCTGGATCGACTGTTTTCGTTGATCCGGGTATGGCTACCGAAAATGGAACGACTCTAAGTGCTACGAAACACCGACATCGAGATACGGCTGCTGATTGAGGCGATCTACCTCAAGTACAGCTATGACTTTCGAGACTACTCCGGCGCATCGATCAAGCGCCGGGTGCTGCATGCAGTGCGCCAGTTCGACTGCAAGACCATCTCGGCCTTGCAGGAGCGGGTGCTGCATGACCCGGCCGTGTTCATGCAGTTGCTGCAACTGCTGACGATTCCGGTGAGTGAGATGTTTCGTGACCCTGAGCACTTTATGGCCATTCGCCAGGAGGTGGTGCCGATTCTCAAGACCTATCCGTCGCTGAAAATCTGGATCGCGGGGTGCAGTACCGGCGAAGAGGTGTACTCGATGGCGATCTTGCTGCGTGAGGAAGGGCTGCTCGATCGCACCATCATTTATGCCACTGACATCAACCCGCGCTCGCTTGAAAAAGCCAAGCAAGGGATCTTTTCCCTGGAAAACGTTCGTGCCTACACCCACAACTACCAAAAGGCCGGGGGGCAGCGCTCATTTGCCGATTACTACACGGCGGCTTATGACTACGCGATTTTTGACAAGAGCCTGCGTGAAAACGTGACCTTTGCTGATCACAGTCTGGCGACAGACAGTGTATTCTCAGAAACTAATTTAATTTCGTGTCGTAACGTATTGATTTACTTCAATAAAAATCTCCAAAACAGAGCCTTTGGTTTGTTCGCTGAGTCGCTCTGTCATCGGGGCTTCTTGATGCTGGGTAGCAAAGAAACCCTGGATTTTTCCGATTACAGCAAACAATTTTCGCCTTTGCTCAAGCAAGAACGGATCTATCGCAAGCTATGACAGTCCAAGACATCGCAATCACCGGACTGCGCCCTGTTCAGGCCATTGTTGTTGGGGCTTCTGCGGGGGGCGTCGAGGCGTTGCTGGCGATCTTTGCTGATTTGAAGCCCGGTTTCAGGCTACCGATCATCGTCGTCTTGCACATGCCCGACGAACGTCGCAGCCAGTTGGCTGCTGTGTTTGACCGACGTTTGGAGATACCGGTCAAGGAAGTAGAGGACAAAGAGCCGATTGCGTCGGGCACGTTGTATTTCGCGGCGCCGGGTTACCACGTGTCGGTGGAGCACGATCACAGTTTTTCATTGAGTCGAGAGGAGCGGGTGCATTATTCACGCCCCTCGATTGATTACCTTTTTGAATCCGCAGCCGATGTGTACCAAGACACCCTGGCTGCGATATTACTCACGGGCGCCAATCAGGATGGTGCGCAGGGGTTGGCCACAGTCAAACAGCTGGGCGGCCTGACGGTCGTCCAGGACCCTGAAGAAGCCTGGGTACCCACCATGCCGCTTGCGGCGCTGGAGCGTTGCCAACCGGACCGCATCCTGAGTTTGAAGGGTATTGCCCGTTTGCTTGTTGAGCTGGAACGAATCGAATGCCACTAAGTGATATTCAAGCCAAGCTGCTGATCGTCGACGATTTGCCAGAGAATCTGTTGGCGCTTGAAGCCTTGATCCAACGCGATGACCGAATCGTCTATAAAGCCTTGTCTGCGGACGAGGCGCTTTCGTTGTTGCTGCAACATGAGTTTGCAATGGCGATTCTGGACGTGCAGATGCCGGGCATGAACGGTTTTGAATTGGCCGAGATGATGCGCGGGACCGATCGCACCAAAAATATTCCGATTGTGTTCGTCAGTGCCGCCGGTCGGGAGATGAACTACGCGTTCAAGGGGTATGAGAGCGGGGCGGTCGACTTCTTGCATAAGCCTTTGGACATTCACGCGGTTAAAAGCAAGGTCAACGTATTTGTCGACCTGTACCGGCAAAGCAAAGCGGTGCAACGACAGGTCGAAGCGCTGGAGCGAAGCCGCCGCGAGCAAGAAGTGCTGCTCGCGCAATTGCAACAGACACAGGTTGAACTGGAGCATGCGGTGCGCATGCGTGACGACTTTATGTCGATTGTCTCCCATGAGGTCCGCACGCCGCTGAACGGGCTGATCCTCGAAACCCAGCTGCGCAAGATGCACCTGGCGCGGGACAACACGGCAGCGTTCACTAAGGACAAGCTGGCGGCCATGGTTGACCGCGACGAGCGGCAGATCCAAAGCCTGATCCGGCTGATTGAAGACATGCTGGACGTATCACGGATTCGCACAGGCAAGCTGTCAATCAGGCCGTCGGAATTCGATTTGTCACAGTTGGTTGCCAATTTGCTTGAGGTGTTTTCGCCCCAGATCAGTGCAGCGCAAGCGAGCATCAGCTTCAGTTCGGCGCAGCCGGTGGTGGGGCAGTGGGATGAATTCAGAATCGAGCAGGTGATTTCCAACTTGCTCACCAACGCCCTGCGTTATGGTGCACAGAAGCCAATTGATGTGGCGGTGTACCGCGAAGAGGGGTATGCCGTGGTGCAAGTACGTGATCAGGGTATTGGCATTAGCCAGGAGAATCAGCAGCGCATTTTCCAGCAGTTTGAACGGGTAGCTGGCAGCCATGTTGTTTCGGGCCTGGGGTTGGGCTTATTTATTTCGGAACAGATTGTTGCGGCCCACAGTGGCAAAATAGAAGTGAGCAGTGAGTTAGGTGAGGGCGCTTTGTTCAAAGTCTGCCTGCCGCTGGTACAAAAGACATAAATTGGTCGCAACCTATGGCCGTGGCTGCGGTCGTAATGGCAGCAAAGTTCGGATTAAGGTTTCCCATGAGTGAAGATGCGCAAGATGTTGTTTTGATTGTCGAGGACGATCCATCGATCCTGATGATCCTCAGTGCTTACCTGTCAGGCGAAGGCTACCGGGTATTGCAGGCCGAAAACGGCGAGCAGGCGTTTGCGATTTTAGCCACCAAACCGCACCTGGACCTTATGGTTACGGACTTCCGTTTGCCGGGCGGGATATCAGGCGTGCAGATTGCCGAGCCTGCAGTGAAGCTGCGACCGGACCTGAAGGTGATTTTTATCAGCGGTTATCCGGCAGAAATCCGTGACACCGGCAGCCCGATCACCCTCACTGCCCCGATTTTGGCCAAACCCTTCGACCTCGACACCTTGCAAGCACAAATCCAGAAACTGCTCGCCTAATTGCTTGCAGCTTGCGCGCAGCGCGCCTACAACCCTTGTTGCAGTGCTGGATCGTCAGGATTTAGCTGCTCCAGTTGCGCCAGCAGCACCTGTACATTCTGTAGTTGACCGGCCTCTTTCCAGTAGCGAATCAACAACAGACGCGCCTTGCGATTGGCGGGCTGGCGTTGCAGCAACTCTTCCAACTGACGCTGCGCCGGTTCCAGTTGCTCCAGCTCATGCAAGGCAATAGCGAGCTTATAGCGGTACTCGCTGTTGTCCGGCTCCAGCTCAACGGCTTTGGCCAGCCCCAACAACGCGTATTCGGTTTGCCCGTGATTAAGCAACCAAATCCCCAGTGCGTGTTGCAGATACGCCGAGTCGGGGTGGGCTTTAAGCTGATTGGCCAGCAGTTCACGGGCTTGATCGGTTTTGCCGCGTTTATCCAGCAGATCAATCTGCGCCACCACAGCCTTGAGATTCTCCGGGTCCAGCGCCAGGAATTTTTCCAGTGCTGCCTGCGCCTCGTCCAGTTGCCCTTCATGCAAATACAAACGTGCGAGCTGACCTTGGGCTTGCGGGTCGTCGGGTTGCGTCTTGAGCGTACGCTCGTACTCGTCGATGACTTGCTGCAGCGGGCCGAAATACAGACCTTGCTCATCAGGAGACAAGCCCAGCAGGGCGCTGGCGGCGGCAAAGCGAACGCTTTGCTCGGGGTCATCCAGCAGCGGGCCAAGCAGCAACGTGCGCTGAGCATTGGGCACCAGCCCCGAAATACTTTGTATCGCGGCCTTGCGCACCAGTGGTGACGGGTTTTGCAAGTCGGCATCGGCCAGCTTCAGTGCTTGCGGGCTCGGATAGTTAGGCAGCTCGGCATGCAGGCTGGCGCGGCGAATATCGGAAAGATCAGTGCGTGCCAGTTGCTGATACAGCACCCTGGCTGCCCCCGGCTGCCCGTTATGGGCTTGTTCCAGGGCGGACGAATAGCTGTGATTGATCGTGTTTGACGGCGCGGTGCCCGGAGCAGGGCGCATCCAATACCAAAGGCCCACTGCGATCAGAGCAGACAGGAGGCTTACAACCAGGTAACGGCGAGGCTGAGACATGCAAAATCCAGTAACAGTCGTGCGTATGAAGTGCAAGATTGGGACAGTAGAGGGCTTGAGTCAAACCAGAAGAGCAATTGACCTGAAAACTGTAGTCGCTGCCGCAGGCTGCGATAAGGTCCGCAGGAGCTTCGCTTTAGACTCAACAGCAGGGTCGCTGCGCAACCCATCGCAGCCTTCGTTCCTCGTCAGCTACTACAGTCAGGCGCACATGCAATACAAAAAAAAGCCCCGCGACCGAAAGAGCGCGGGGCTAAAAATTGGTTGGTTGCGGCCAACCAAAGGAGCTCTTTACTTCACTGCACGCTAGCGACGGTCTCGGCTTGCCAGCCACCGCCCAGGGCTTTGTAGATCGCCACTACACCGCGAAACTGATCAACTTCTGCCTGGGCCTGGCTGTCTTCAGCCGCCAGGCGCTCACGCTGGGCGTCCAGCAAGACCAGAAAATCCACCGTGCCTTCGCGGTAGCGAATCGCTGCCAGGTCGGCGGCGGTGCGGCTGGCTTCGCTTTGACGAATCAACGAGACCAAGCGCTGCTGACGTTTGCCGTAGTCACTGAACGCGTTTTCAGACTCTTCCAGAGCCAGCAACACTTGCTGCTCGTAGTTGGCCAGCGCGCCATCGGCCTCTGCGTTGGCACCACGCAAACGTGCCCGCACGCTGCCCAGGTTAAACGCAGGCCAGGTAATGCTCGGGCCCAAAGCCCAGGCATTGGCCGCCGCCGAACCGATCTGCGAACCACGCCCGGCGGTAAAGCCCAGGAAGCCGCTGAGGCTGACACGCGGGAACAAATCCGCCTTGGCCACGCCAATCCGGGCCGTAGCAGCTGCCAGCTTGCGTTCGGCGCTCAAAATGTCCGGGCGACGTTGCAGCAAGTCGCCGGGGTTGCCGATGTTCAAGGCCTTGGCGATGGCAGGCAGTTGCGCCGGGCTCAGATCAACGCTGAGGTTTTCAGGGCGCTCACCCAACAGCGTGGCGATACGGTTGCGCTCACGCACTTGTTCGGCCTGCAGTTGCGGCACGCTGGCCTCAACCGCCGCAAGCCGGGCATCGGCGCGCACCACGTCGAGTTCATCGCCGACGCCAGCATCACGCAGGCTGACAGTGATGGCCTTGGAGTCCTGCTGGTTTTTCAGGTTCTCCAGGGCGATATGTTCACGCAATTGTGCGCCGCGCAGTTCGCCGTAAGCGTCAACCAACTCGGCAATCATGGTCACTTGCAACTGATACAGGTCTGCTGCTGCGGCCTGTTCGTCGGCATCGCTGGCCTCCAGCTCACGCTGGATACGGCCAAACAGGTCGACTTCCCAGGCCATGTCCAGGCCCAAATCGTAGCGCTCACTGTTGACGCGCTTTTCAGTAGTGCCCGGCACTTGCCCCTTGCCTACATCGCTGCTGGCACGGCTGGTGATGGTCGGCATGGTTTCTGTGCTGACGTCATCACGAATGGCGCGGGCTGCCCGCAGACGGGCAAAGGCCACGCGCAACTCACGGTTGCCTGCCAGCGACTGAGCGACCAGCTTGTTCAGGGTCGGGTCGTCGAACTGCTGCCACCAGATCCCTTGAAAATGTGCCCGGTCAAAGCCCTTGAGGTTATCAGCGCTGATCTGTGCAGGCTCGGTGGCCGGGGTTTTGTAGTCCGGGCCAACGGCGCAAGCACTCAGGGCCAGCACCAGAAGGCTGGGAAGGAAAACTTTGAGGCTCATTGTTGCGACTCCAACTTGAGGTGCCGCGCCGCTTTGCGCGCTTCACTGCGCTCAACATAGTTGCGGATCAACACATAGAACACAGGTGTCAGCAGCAGGCCGAAGAAGGTCACACCGAGCATCCCGGAGAACACTGCAACACCCATCGCATGGCGCATTTCAGCACCCGCGCCAGTGGACAGCACCAGCGGCACCACACCCATGATGAAGGCGATGGAGGTCATCAGGATCGGACGCAGACGCAGACGGCAGGCTTCCAGCACCGCAGCCAGCGGGCTGAGGCCTTCGGCTTGTTTGTCCTTGGCAAATTCGACGATCAGAATCGCGTTTTTACACGCCAGGCCCACCAGTACGATCAAGCCGATCTGGGTAAAGATGTTGTTGTCACCCCCCGAGGCAATCACCCCGGTGATGGCCGACAGCAAGGTCATCGGTACGATCAGGATCACCGCCAGTGGCAGGCTCCAGCTTTCGTATTGAGCCGCCAGTACCAGGAAGGCCAGCAATACGCAGAGCGGGAACACGAACAGCGCGGTGTTGCCAGACAGGATCTGCTGATAGGTCAAGTCGGTCCATTCGTACGTCATGCCGTTCGGAAGTTCTTCCTTGAGCAGTTTGTCGATGGCTGCTTCAGCCTGACCCGAGCTGTAGCCTGGGGCCGCAGCACCGTTGATTTCGGCAGTGATAAAGCCGTTGTAGTGCATCACGCGGTCCGGGCCCGAGGTGTCGCTGACCTTGATGAAGGTCGCCAGCGGGATCATCTCGCCTTTGTTGTTACGCACTTTCAACTGGCCGATCTGGTCGGGTTCGAGGCGGAACTGTTGCTCGGCCTGAACGTTCACCTGATAGGTACGACCGAAGCGGTTGAAGTCGTTGGCATACAACGAACCCAGATACACCTGCAGGGTGTCGAAGATGTCGCTGACGGCCACGCCGTGGGTCTTGGCTTTATCACGATCGATTGCGGCGTCTACTTGCGGCACGTTCACGGTGTAGCTGGTGAACAGGCCGGCCAGTTCTGGCACGTTGTGGCTTTTGGCGATGACGTTCTGTACTTCTTTATAGAGCGCCTCATAGCCCAGACCACCACGGTCTTCGACTTGCAGACGGAAACCGCCAATGGTCCCCAGACCTTGCACAGGCGGCGGCGGGAAGATCGCAATGTAGGCTTCTTCAATGCCACCGAACTTGGCGTTCAGGGTTGCTGCAATGGCAGCAGCCGACTGGCTTGGGTCTTTGCGCTGGTCAAAGTCCTTGAGTGCCACGAACACGATGCCGCTGTTGGGGCTGTTGGTGAAACCGTTGATCGACAGACCCGGGAAGGCGATGGAGTTGGCAACGCCCGGTTCCTTGAGGGCAAAGTCGGACATGCGCTTGATCACATCTTCGGTACGGTCAAGGCTCGCCGCATCCGGCAGTTGAGCGAAGGCCACCAGGTACTGCTTGTCTTGCCCCGGCACGAAACCGGTCGGCGTATGGGCGAAGCCAAAGAAGGTCAGCACCATCAGCCCTGCGTACACCAGCAAGGCGATACCGCTGCTGCGGATAACCCGGGCAACAGTGCCAACATAGCCGTGGCTGGCACGTTCAAAGAACCGGTTGAACGGGCGGAACAACCAGCCACCGAATAGCTTGTCCAGAACCCGCGTGAAACGGTCTTTGGGCGCGTGATGGCCTTTAAGCAATACTGCTGCCAGTGCTGGCGACAGGGTCAGCGAGTTGAAGGCCGAGATGACCGTCGAGATGGCAATGGTCAACGCGAACTGTTTATAGAACTGCCCGGTCAGCCCGGAGATAAACGCAGCCGGAATAAACACGGCGCACAGTACCAGCGCTGTGGCGATGATCGGGCCGGTCACTTCGCGCATGGCGCGCTTGGTGGCTTCTACCGGTTCGAGCCCAAGCTCGATGTTTCGCTCCACGTTTTCCACCACCACAATGGCATCGTCGACCACGATACCGATGGCCAGTACCAAACCGAACAGCGACAGGGCATTCAGCGAGAAGCCGAACATGTGCATGACCGCAAAGGTACCGATCAACGACACCGGCACCGCCGCCAAGGGAATGATCGAGGCGCGCCAGGTCTGCAGGAACAGGATCACCACCAGCACCACGAGAATCAGTGCTTCGAACAGGGTGTGAATCACCGCCTCGATAGAACCACGAACGAAGATCGTCGGGTCATACACGATGCTGTAGTCCATGCCCTGCGGAAAGCTCTTCTTCAACTCGTCCATCTTCGCGCGAACTTCGTTCGAGATATCGATGGCGTTCGAGCCAGGACGCTGGAAAATCGGGATCGCGACTGCGGGCTGGTTATTGAGCAAGGAGCGCAAGGCGTACTGGCTTGAGCCCAATTCAACCCGGGCAATGTCCTTCAAACGAGTGATTTCACCGTCATCGCCTGCGCGAATGATGATGTTCTCAAACTCTTCCTCGGTCACCAGACGGCCTTGGGTGTTCACCGACAGCTGGAAGCTGGTGGCGTTCGGGGCAGGGGGCGCACCCAGTGCACCGGCTGCTACCTGGCGGTTCTGTTCGCGAATGGCGTTGACCACGTCAGTGGCGGTCAAATTGCGCGAAGCGGTTTTGTTCGGATCAAGCCACACACGCAACGAGTAATCGCCCATGCCGAACAACTGCACGTCACCCACACCGCCCAGACGGGCCAGCTCATCCTTGATGTTAAGGATCGCGTAGTTGGACAGGTAGAGCATGTCGTAGCGCTGATCCGGTGAGGTCAAGTGCACCACCATGGTCAGGTCGGGCGACGCTTTGTCTACCGTAATACCGATACGCGTCACTTCCTCGGGCAACTTGGGCTCGGTGCGGGTTACACGGTTTTGCACCTGCACCTGCGCGTTGTCCAGGTCAGTGCCCAGGGCGAAGGTAATGGTCAGCGTGAGTTTGCCGTCAGCGGTGGATTGCGAAGACATGTACAACATGTGTTCAACACCGGTGATGGCCTGCTCCAGTGGAGCCGCCACGGTCTCACCGATCACTTTAGGGTTGGCCCCCGGGAAGTTGGCGCGCACTACCACCGTTGGCGGTACGACCTCCGGGTATTCGCTGATCGGTAACTGGAACAGCGAAATGCCGCCCGCAATCAAAATCAACAGCGAAAGTACGGCAGCGAAAATCGGCCGTTGAATGAAGAACTGGGAAAAATTCATCGAAGTTGTCGTCCCTTAACCGCGAGGAGTCGCAACGCTGGCCAGCTTCGCCGCAGGGGTTGCGGGCGTTGCAGGTAACAGGTTGCTGGCTTCCAGGGCGTGTCGTTGTTGCGCCAGTGCGGCGAGGGTTTGTTCGTTGGCCATCGGGATGACTTCAGGGGTCACCGGCGAGCCAGGACGCACCCGTTGCAGGCCCTTGACGATAATGGTGTCGTCTTTGTTCAGACCGCTGCGGACAATGCGCAGGCCTTCGATTTTTGGCCCCAGGTCAATGGCCCGGTAGGTGGTGTTGTTATTACCGTCCATTACCAATACGAATTTTTTGCCCAAGTCGGTGCCGACTGCTTCGTCATTGATCAGCACGGCCTCGTAGGTGCCGCTACCGACCAGTTTGAGGCGCGCATACAGGCCCGGGGTGAAGCTGCCATCAGTGTTGTCGAACACCGCGCGACCACGAATGGTGCCGGTTTTAGGGTTGACCTGGTTGTCGACGAAGTTCATCTGACCCAAGTGCGGGTTACCTTCTTCGTTAGACAGCCCAAGATAAACCGGCGTGGTCTGGCCACGCTTGCCATCGCGTGCCAACTGGTTGTACTTGAGGAACACACGCTCGTCAGCATCGAAGTAGGCATACACCTTGTCGGTCGACACCACGCTAGTCAGTGGCGTCACATCCGCCGTGACGATGTTGCCGGCGGTGATGTCGGCACGGCTGACACGGCCAGTGATCGGCGAGGTGACGCGGGTAAAGCTCAGGTTGAGTTTGGCCAGATCCAGTTGCGCCTGGATAGCGGCGACGGCAGCGCGCGCGGCTTGGGAGGCGGTGCTGCGCGAGTCAGCCAGTTCAGCGGAAATCGCGTTGCTCTGACGCAGACGCTCGCCGCGCTGGGCTTCGTTTTCACTGCGGGTGGCATTGGCGCGAGCTTGCTGGAGTTCGGCTTCAAGTTGACGGACAGCCGCCTGGAACGGGCGCGGGTCGATCTGGAACAACAGATCGCCTTTTTTGACCAGGGCACCTTCAGTAAAGGCGACCTGATCAATTTGGCCCGACACACGCGGGCGGATTTCAACGGTTTCGGGTGCTTCCAGGCGACCGGTGAACTCGTCCCACTCGTTCACGGGTTGCTCTAGCACTTTGGCCACACTGACTTTTGCAGCAGGTGCAGGAGCAGTCGCTTGTGGAGTTTTACCGCATGCACTCATCACCACGATCGCCAGGGCCGCGAGTGGGAAGCGCAAATGTTTCAGTGACTGTTCCATGAGGGGGAGTCCGCCAATCTATTGAGATGGGCGGGATAATGCTGTCGCGCGCGCCGGGGCACGAATCGAACCCAGCGAAGGTTAATATCATTCAGAATGATACAAAGCTTATCCAAGCCCTCTAGCCTGCGCGTTTTATGAGTGAGCTATCAATTAAATTCGTATTGGAACAGGGTGAAAGTCCGCTGCATTACCGGAATGAGGATTGTTCGCTGTAGGCCAGCAGGGCTTTAACACGGTGCATTTGGTCGTGGCTCAGTAGCCAACATGACCGTAATCATTTAGACACATAAAGCTGGCTGTACGACCACCTTGGCACATGACCTGATCACTACGCTTTTTGAATCATTGTGTAAAACAGGTCATTTCTTATGTCTTCGTTACATCAGCACACACCGTCATTGACAGCCTTTGATCCCAGAGGTTTAACCCTGCGCACGGTGGCTTATCATCGCGCCCAAGCCCAGGATGAGCCCCAAGCGCGCGTGCATAGACAAACGTTTAGCGCCGGCGGCCAGTTGCAACAGCAGTGGGATGCGCGTTTGCACCGCCTGCATGAGACAGACCCTGCGGTGCAAGCCAATCAGCGCCTTCGGCACAGTTTGAGCGGGCGCGTCTTGCGCAGCCACAGTATCGATGCCGGGTGGCGTATTGCATTGAGCGGTATTGCGGGTCAGTTGTTATCGGTCTGGGATGCACGTGGCTCACTGCAGCGTTATGAATTTGACGCTGTTCTCAGGCCGGTTGCCGTGTATGAACAGGCCGACGATGACGCACGCGAGCGTTGCACCGAGCGGTTGGAATATGGCGCCATGAACACCCGGCATGCAGCGCGCAACCAGTGTGGCCGACTGATTCGTCACGATGATCCTGCCGGTAGCGTGTTGTACGAGCAATACGCGTTATCGGGAGCCATTGCCCAACAAGGCCGCCTGTTTTTACGGGCAGAGGAAGCGCTTGACTGGTCTGCGCAGCTCGATGTGCGCAAGGCGCAACTGGAGACTGAGTGTCATACCAGTGCGTGGCGCTACGATGCGTTGGGTGGTCTTGTGGAGCAAACGGATGCCAAGGGTAATCGCCAGCAATCGTTATACGGGCCTGAGGGCGAGTTTACCGGGGCCTCATTGGTGTTCAGCAGCGGCACGCGCAAGCGGTTGTTCGACTTGCGCACCTAGAACGCACAGGGCCAGGTTGAGTCAGAGTGTGCGGGCAACAATGTGCAGACCCTAGCCACCTACAGGCCCCACGATGGGCGTTTGCTAAGGCTGACAGCGCGCAAGCCGGGAAATACCCAGGCCATTGTGCAAGATCTGACCTACACCTATGACCGCGTCGGTAATGTGCTCAGTATCCGTGATGCGGCGCAACCCACGACGTGGGCCAGCAATACGAAAATCGACGCCACGGCCAGCTTTGAATACGACACGTTATACCAGTTGATCAAGGCGACAGGTCGCGAAAATGCGCAACATGCGATAGGTCCGGCGTTACCGGCCCTGGCGCAGTTTGGTTCAACCGATAGCAGCCTGATGCGTAACTACACCCGCCACTATCAGTACAACGAGGGCGGCAATCTTGTGCAGATGCAGCACGTGCCGTCCAGTGGCCAGGGCTACACCCAGCACATCAACACCGCCGCGCACAGTAATCACGGCGTACTCAATGGTTTGGATTCGGACGCTGACCCGCTCAAGGGTTTTGATAGAAACGGCAACCAGCAATTGCTCATGCGCGGCCAGGCCATGAGCTGGAATGCACGCAACCAACTGCAGCGGGTCACGCAAGTGGTTCGTGAGCAGGGGAGCAGTGACGACGAAATCTATGGCTATGATGGTGCAGGCCTGCGGGTATTCAAGAGGCGCTCAAGCCTGGCTAAAAACCGCCAGCACGTTGAGCAAGTGCGCTATTTGCCAGGCCTTGAGTTGCACAGTAATGAAGCCACAGGCGAGTCGTTCAATGTGCTGTCGATTGAGGCCGGATTCACACGCGTCAGGGCGTTGGTGTGGGAACACCAACGCCCTGCGGAGGTTGCAGACGAGCAACTGCGTTTCAGCCTTGTGGACGCGACAGCCAGCAGTACCCTTGAACTCGACGAGCAGGCGGCCTTGCTGAGCCAGGAAGGCTATTACCCGTTTGGCGGTACAGCCTGGTGGGCTGCAAAAAGTCAGGTCGAGGCCAGGTTCAAGACGGTGCGTTACTCTGGCAAAGAACGTGATGCAACCGGGCTTTACTATTACGGCTACCGGTATTACGCGCCTTGGCTGATGCGCTGGATCAGCCCCGACCCCGCAGGCGATGTAGGCAGCCTTAACCTGTATGCAATGGTCGGTAATAACCCCGTCACCTTCACTGACGCGGCGGGGCTGATGTCCAGTCAAGCTATTGGAAGAATAATAATTACAGGCGTACTGACCCTTATCGGGTATGCCTTGGGCTGGGCATCAGGCTATCCACGAGAGGGCGCAATGGTCGGTGCTGCGGTGGGTTTTGCGTTAGGTTTAATGAGTTGGCGCGCGGGTGGCACAGTTGAGCAATCGCAACCCACGGTTACAGGCGAGGAGAGATACGCCCAATTGGTCGCTGGTACCCTCCTGGAGTCTGCACAGCGAAGGGGGTTGAGCAGAGAAGAGACAAACAGGCTGGTTAATTTCATCTATACCCATCGTGTGGGTTACCAAGGGGAAGGGCTTGCTGTCGTTTACAGTCCTCCGGATAACGAAGGTATCTATGCGTATATTGGCTCCGCGTTGGCGATGCAAAATCTACAGGCACGTGATAGAGCGCGCGATCCTGCGCCAAGTGAATTAAGGCGAATGGGATTCAGGACTATTCAGCTTCGAGATTCGGAGCGTGCAAGCACTTCAGCGCCACCAGCCTCTCGTCCCTCGTCCGCTCAGGGCAGTGTCAGCCAGTTTGAAACTCAAGCGGCTACTCATCTGGCCAGAAAAAAACTGGGTAATAGACAGCAGCCAGCGCCCTCCGGTGAAAGCACTTCGCAAGAGACCGCAGCGTCTGAGCCCCGCTTTATTATTGACGAGTCGCAGATAACGCATTTAATGGAGGGCGCTGCAGGACGAAGCATTGGTATTACCCTGGGTCATTTGCAAGAGGGGCGTTTTGCAGCGGTTAACTGGCATCGTCATGCTGACAGACTGTGGTCTGCAGATTTACATGGTCATCCGGGGTCAACCAGGCGAGGCGCTGTACGGCTGATGCTTGAGCACACAGGTGGCCGTACTTACAGGGCAGTCGGTGTCCGCGATCCCCATCGGCGCTAATGAACCGAGCGGTATAATCCGCTGCCACGCGGGCTGCATAACCGTCGTACTGGTGGCTCACCCACCCAGTACGACGGGAACTCACCTAACTGTTTGAATCTGGCTCGTACGTATCGTTTTCGTCTTCGCTGATGGTGTACCAGGTGCAATAGGTCTGGCGGGTGAAATCACCGTTGGCATGCAGAGTCTTGATCACGCGCCCCAGTGGGTCGTAGAAGAGTTGGTCGCAGTAGCCGTTCGCGCGCAGTGACACGTCATTCAGGTAGCGGTACTGATCAGCAAAGTACGGTTGGTACTGACGGATAGCCTGACCTTTGTTGTTGTATTCGACCCGGCCGCTGACTCGCCAACGTTTGTCGCTTTGACTACTCACCGGTTTGTCGCTGCTGTCCAGTGTCAGAGCACCGTTCTTGTCGATTTGATAAGCAGGCCCTGGCACGGTCAGTTGTTTGTTTTGCAGAACCCGGCCGAACCCGTCGCTGCACGCCAGGCTGATACGGATGATCAGCTCAGCACTGTCCGCACTGGTGGGGTAGCGGTCGGCCTGCAGCACCGCAACATGCACGGGCTCACGGTTGTTCATCCAACTGAAGGGTTGGTAGAAACAGGCACTGGCAGCTTTCTGCAAAGCGCTGCCTGGATCGGCAATGGCGGCTTTCGGGCTGTCATCTTTGGGGCGGGCATATTTATCCAAGGGGTCAAACCCCACGGGCTTGCCGTCTTCTTCGCCGTAGAAGCTGGTGACCAGCAACTGACCAAATGCGTTATAGCGGGTCTCTTGCACGTTGTTTTGCGGGTCGGTGATCTTTATTGGTAGCAGGCAGCGATAGTCATGTTTAGCCTGGGTTGTGCAGCCATCCGGGGTTTTAACCGAGGTGACCAGGCAGTGGTAGCGGTCATGTTCAACCACAGTGACCCCATGGTCTTCTGTGGCGCGAAAATGATTGGCCCGGTAAAAATCGGCAAGACCGCTATAAATCGCAAAGCCTTGTTTGATTGCCCATAACGCGGTTTTGGCGGGTTTTTCAGACAGGTCTGGCTCTGGATCTGGCAGAAACGGAGTCATCGGGGTGTAGTGGGCTTCGGTCAGCGCCTTTTCCAGGTCGAAAGGTTCGGCTCCGGGCATGCGTGGTACGTCGTCATACACGGCTAATGCCTGTTCATCCAGTTCCGCATGTTCGCTGTGGTGCCCCAGCGCTTGAATAGAGGCCTGGCCTGCAGGCAGGTGGGTAGAACTTTGAGCAAGGCAGTAATAGTGCTCCGACATCCCCGCCAGCACGCGCTCGGCATTGACGCCTAGAGGGCTGTCAGGGGTCTCCGAAATGAAGTGCTCGTAGCTGATGCGTCCGTCGTCCAGGGTGTTTGCGCCTTTGCCTTTGGGTAACACTAATGCATTGCTGCGCTGACGATAGGGCAAGCCTAGACGCCAGCATTGAGGCTCGACCAAGTGAATGGCCTGGGCGCGGGCTTCTGTCAGGTAGTAGGCTTGTTGCGCTGAATCGTGGGTATCGCGCCACCATGTTTGCTGATGTGTGTCGGTGAACGGCGGCGTGTCGGTCGGGAGTTTACGCCGCGCGTAATTGATCGCCACACCGTGTTCCAGGCTACCGTACGCGTCTACACGCAGGTTAAGGGTATGGCTGCAGGCCGGATCAAGCGGCTCGCGCTCATAGCGCCAGGCAATCGACTCAATCGCCAGCAACAGGCACCCTGAGGGCTCCAGCATGCGGACCATGTAGCGTTGCTGGTTGACGGAGTAGGGCACTGCCGATTCTGCTGGATCGTTGGCGGCGTAGATCTCCTCGCGCAGCGCCGAGCCGCTGAGGGCCTTTTTCATTTCCCGGATCATCGAGTCCGAGCGAGTGGTGACCAGTGTGTCTTGAAGGCTGTCGGTGTCCAGACGGCTGAGCAACGTTAAACCTGGAGCTTCGGCGTTTTTGTCCTTGTCGTAGTAATCAGTGAGTGGCATGTCGATGTGTTTGCCGGTGTGAAACCACGACTTTCTCAGCAGTGCATCGCTATGTTCGGTACCTGAAGGTTCGCCGAGCAGGGTGGGCGTGTCAGTTTCAAGCAGTAAACCGTATCCCTGGAACGAGCGTTCCCGACTGTCATAAAACCCTTCCCGGTACTGGAACTGCTGGATCATCCGGTTGCCGCTGATCACGTCTTGTTGCTGCTGCTGGCTGACCAGATGCAACGGGAAAGGCAAACCGCTTACCAGGGGTTTGTTGGCTGCCTGACGTTCTTGTTTTTCATCCAGCCATTCCTGAGCGCTACTGCGATAGCTCAGGGTTGCCGTCGCACCCATATTGTTGCTGGCGCCGGTCAGCAAGTAGGGCTTACGACTGACAAAGTCATAGCGCCAATGACGGGGGGTGGGCTGCGTCGTCGTCAACACCAGGCTGGAGCAACCAATACCCTGCAAATCGGCAGTACTGACTTGGCAGAAGCGGTCATGACGAACGCCTTCAGGCCACTTTAAAAGGGTGGGTGACGATTGCAGGCCATTACCAAAACGGTTCATGAAAATCTGCACGTGATCGGTTTCTACATACAACAGATCGACCGCCCCGGAACCATCCAGGTCAGCGAGCAGAACCCGCGAAGGATCGAACGCTGTGTAACTGAAAGGCAGGTTGGCGAACACAAAACTTTTACCGAAGCGCCCGCGTCCCAGGTTTGGCCAGCAGGTGATCTGGTCATGGCGAATACGGATCAGATGCTGCTGACCACTGCCCAGCACATCACTGAACGCGACCAGTTCGCTGGCTGAGTTACCGGGTTGTGGCAGTGCGTCGGTGTCGGGATCATGGTCTATCTGCTGGGGTGCGGTAAACCCCGAGGTGCCCTGATTGATATACAGTCGAACACTTTGGCTACCGATCAGGGCAAGGTCCTGGATACCATTACCCATCAAATCGGCCAGTTGGCCCGCGGGGTGAAAAAACTCTTGGGGCAGTGCTGCGAACGGGGTAAAAGCTGACCAGCTTCTGTCGCCATTAAGGGTGAAAAAGCCGCTCATGCCGGGCTGTGCGAGCACCCAATCCAGTTGGCCATCGCCGTTTAGATCGCTCAGCGCTTGCAGGGTGGGTTGGCTCGAGTCCGCAACAGGCACACGAGGCAAAACGTGCGCCGGGCCATAGCTCACCGCGTCCTTGCCCTCGGACGGCGATGCTCTAAGCGGTTCCCGGTAAGTCCAGTTATGGTCGGAGCGGCTCAGCACCCCCGGCAGGCCATCGTTGTATAAATCCACTAGCTGATAGCCTGTCTGACTTAGGGGCACCTGCAAAGCGTCGAAAGGCCGGTAGTTTTCAGGTTCGGATTTCAACACAAAGGTGCTGTACCTCAACCTCAGCGGCGGCCATTCACCCGTGCTGTCTGATGCGTCATAGGCCTGGTTTTGCACCAAATGCAGCAAGTTGCAGCCCGTTTCAGTGAGCTGGTATTGCAACACCAGGCGCCGGACCAGCACTGGAGCCGTACCCATTTCCGGCTCATCAGGGAAGTAATGGAACATCAGGATTTGCTGACACAACCTTTGCGTGCCGAGTTCAAAGCCGTAGGTGTAATTGAAGAACGGATCCTGACGCTGTAACCAAGGTTTCTGTTCAGTGTAAGTGGGCTTTTCGGTCAGCCCGATTGCTCGTTCTCCATAGTCCAGTACCAGCTCAAAGTGCCACTGTATGTCTGCCGGAGCATGGCTATTCCACAGCACGAGATTCTTCAGTGCCTTGAGATTGGCATAGCAAACACGTACCAGATAACGCTGCGCCCGATAGTCATGGGGTTGGCTGGCATCTTGGGCGGCCGGCTCGCTTTTGTAGTCGTAGTAAATATGTTCGCCGTGGGGGCTCAAACTTTCTTCAAGCAGCCATTGCGCGACATGCTCGGGCGCATCGGGATCTGCACAGCGCGCCGCTTGGGTTTTGCCAAAAAAATGGATATTTCCATCGCCACTCTGTACCAACCAGAAACCCGACGTGTCTGCGCTGGTCGACCAATGTTCGATGCGGTCAAAAGTGCTTTCGATACGCGGAAAATAACGCACCACAGTGTGTGGCGCGCTGAGTTCTACACCGTTGTGCTCACTGACGGTGCTGGAGATGAGCGCCCCTTGTGCGGTTCGTTGGGCGAACATTTCCTCACCGCCAGCGCTGACAAAACCATCCTGCTCGGTGTAGGACGGTACGCCCTTGAGGGTATTACGAACAATGGCCCCGACCGATAAACCCCAGCCCATACCGAAAGGGCCATTGCCTAGCGTGCTGCGGTAACTGAGGCTCAGTGATGGGGCGAAAGCGCGACCGGGTGACAGCGGCAGCGGTATGTCAAACGATGCCTGCCCGGTCATGCCAACAGCGCCCCAACCGGTACCGATGCTCTGGATGGCACCCCCGCCCTTGGGCAGAGCAGGGGTGAGCACCTCATTATTGCCAGGTTGGCCGGTCATGCTCTGACTCCCGAATTTATTGCGGTGTAGCGCACGTGCACAATGATGTCGGTCAATGACCCCAGCAGGATGGCCTGATCTTTAGGGTTGGGAAATGCCAGTTGCCAGCGAGACACGGCGCCAGTGTATTCGAAGGGTAAGTAGCGCTCATCGTGATCGAAATTCAGAGTAAACAGGCCGTTGTCATTCAGGCCGGTAGAGAGGGCTATTTCTTCATGTACGTGCAGGTTTTCCTTGATGCTGTCTGGCGCTTCGGAAAACTGGATTTTGTTGTAAGTCTGGGTCAGGGTGGCCTTGATGTTCTCATAAGGCCCCAACGTTGCAGGAAGCGACACACTGATGCTTTTGATTCGGCGCAGATAGTGCCCCGGATAGTCAGCATCAAACAGTGCTTGAGTGAGTTCAAAGTCTACGGTGCCGTTGACCAGCAGATCAGTCTTAAGTGCGCTCCACTCTTGATTCAGCGTCGCATCGCTGTCTTTGCGGTGCAGTTGGCGCAGTGAAATGGTTTTACTGATTTCCAGCGCCCGCTGGTTGTGCTGCAGGTAGGCAGTGCTCATTTGCAGCAGATTGAGCTTAAGTGACTCGCCCGCTGCCAGGCCCCGGTATTGGTTGTTCCACAGGGTGTTCTGAATAAAGGTTCGGGTATAGTCAGCCTGCTCAAATTGCCAGCATGCTTGAGCGGCCAGGCACAGTGAATGAGCCATGTCATAGGCCTGGAAGTAAAACGTCGACAGTTGGTTGTTGAGCCACTGATAAAGTTGAACGCTGCAGAAGCGTTTGCTGAGTGTCTCGTAAGTCGCTTTGGCCTGTATCAGCGCCGTTTCAGTGTGTCTGAGTTGTAAGCGCGACACTCGGGTTTGTTCGGCATAAGTTTCAAGCTGGGCATCAATTTGACTGAGCTCAAGCTGGGCTTGCTCCAGTGCATAACCCCACTCTTGGTTGCGGCGGTTGAATTGCTCGGTGCGTTCAAGGTGCAGAGCGCTGGAGCGTTTTATGTGGGCTGCACTCTGGAGTGTTGCTTGTACTGCCTGCGCAGCGCCTTCGAATCGCATGCCACCATTTGAAGTGCCGAAAATATTTGGCAGTAACATGGCAATACCGGCAGCCGCCTGTGCGGCATAGGCGCCGATCTCCACCTTTGCACTTTCCTGATATTCCTGAGTGGCCCGGGTTTCACCCGGGTTGATACCTTCCAGCAATTGTTTTTCGAAGTACTTGGTGCGGGCTTCTACGACCCTGCGACCGGCGCGCAAAGCCAACTGATTTTTTTCATCAACGAGCAGTGCTTGAGCCTGCTGTTCTACAGCCACTGCGCTCAGGTCCCAAGCATGTGCATATTGCTGTGCGATCTGTTCTGTCTGCTCTTTTCGCTCGAGTAGCGACAGCAAGGTATTTCCAAATTGAATCAGGTTATCGACAGCCAGCATGGCCTGCGCATGCGTCACCTGGAAGCGATAATGGCCGGCCTGGATCTGCTGCTCGTGCAAGGCAGTGATGTGACTATTGCCTCCTTGAGCCGCTCTTGACAGTAGCGCATGAGGGGATAGCGGGCTGGCATACAAGGAAAGTTGCAACGGTTTACCCGCGAGGTCGAGATGGTGGCGCAAGTTATGCAGCCGACTGTCTATTTTGTCCCACCGTGCGGTCAAGGCCGGGTTCAAAGGTCGTAGAAAATGGGGTGTGTCTGCAGTGAGTGAGGACTGATTGTCGCGAGCGGGGCTATGACTTGGGGTCACTAATGCCACGTCTTTGAGGTTGACATTCGCTTCCGTTTTTCGCAGTTCACTGGACGTTGCCGCGCTGAAGTTTTTAAGAGTGATGTTTGTCCATGAGTCAACGGATGTGAGATCTGGACGTGGCCCGAGCAAACGTTTGGCGCGTACATACCAAAGTTTGGCTTCTGCCATGCTGTCGGCAGTCATTTGTCGGTAAGCGGCATCGCCTCGATTGATCAGAATAACCAAGTACAACTGATATAAGGCCTGACGAAAATGAACAGGCGCACTTAAAGCAATTTGATTTGGATCGTAAGGATTGTCGCGGGCATAACTGGGTTCGCTTATGGGGGCTGTGAGGACTTTAAGCCGCCAGACGCCGGAATTTTTATCCTCAGGGTTGGTTTTGCTACCAGGGTTGAAAAAATAATGCAGCCATTTTTGAGCCTCGGCATAGCGCTGTTCCATATTCAAGCGATAAGCAACCAGCCAAGGCAGATATAAAAAAAGCTCCCAGTAGTACTTGCCATGGGCACCATGAAAGTCAAGCGGCTGAGAGTTTCCATTTTCTGTTAATGGAGCTTCGAGCCATGAATCGGGAGGTAATGAGAAGAGCGCTTCGAGGCTGACATTAGCCGCTTTTGTCAATGTTTCGGCAAAACCGGTATTCATGCGAATAGGTTCACGGGGTTGTTTATTTTGTGACGAATCATTGAGTTCAATAATTGAACCGCTGAAGTCGATACATTCGGTTGTGCTATTGGTGTTTGATGTTATGCGTTTGAGTTTTGGAGCTAGGGGAATAATAGCTTTAGCGTTTTTGTCCAGCGTTACTGTCAGCGCCTTGAGTGCATACCCTAAAAGATAGGGTTGAGAGTACCTGACATTCACCTCAAGAATAGCGACACCGTGAAGGAAGGTGATTTCAGATTGCTCGGAGGGGATTGGTGATTGCGCTTTGTTTTCAGCATAGGGACGCAGAGAATCAACGTCGAGTCGTACTTGAGAGGTCGTTGACTGTTCCGACTTGAGTTCAATCGAGGTGGCTTTCAGGTAATGGCGAGGCTCATCATATTCCTCGCCAATAATTAGCGTGTTCAAGCGATTTATTTTTTGCGGCGTGGGTGTGTCTTTGTTTAGCGGGATAATGATGATCTGTTTGTAGGTGCGATTAAAAGCAGAGGTTGTTAAGTTATCAAAGGAAACAGTTTTATTAGGGGTTTCTATGTCGTCGGACACGATGTCAACACTGATTGAATACGACTCAGCGTTAGCGCTGTGCAATTGAGTAAATATATCTTTATCTATTTGAAAGCCTTTCAAGTCCAGTGTTACTTGGTTGTCTGCGGTGAGAAACTTGGCGAGTTTCTTTTCATCGGGAGAAGCAGAAAGTATGGAGGTTTTTTGGCGGTTTCTTGTATTGATGATGTCAATATTTTGTAAATGCTGTGCGGCGAACTCCTGTTGTTTAAAGGTGATCGAGGAACCGGGTTGCAGCTTTACACTGGGTTGCTCAATGTTGCTGAAGTCAACGACCAGTTCAAGCCACACCTCACTGGGGGTGTAATTGGAGATAAAGGACAATTTTTGATATTTTGGGAAATCTTTCTCGAGACCGGACTTGACTTCAAGAGCCCCTGTGGTGGCGTTGAATTGTAATTCGCTTTTATTTGAAATGTCTTTTATATATTCTTGTTTGTTTTCGAAATTCCAATGGTCTGAGGTCGTGTTGTGGCGTTCATTTTTATAGTGTTCGACTTCAATGATTTGACTGGAGGGGGCGTGAAAGTTGAAGTTGAGTTCGTTGTGGTCAGCGAAAATTGTTCCGTATTGTATGGCCACTTCACGGTGTTCCGGATAGGCAAAAAAGTCTAGCAGTGTCCCGGAAGAGTAAAGTGGCTTGATGCCGAACTGCAGGTCGAGTCTGACGGCTTGATAAAAGCCTTGAGCCAACTCTGTAGTTGTTTGATAGGTGCCGTTCTTCACGCCTTTAATGTGCAGTCCCAGAAACAGGGAAGGTGGGGAGGTTGTTGAATCCAGTGTAGCGATAGTGGTGGTCGCAGCATTAATACCCTCTGCACTTACCTTGAGGGTGTTGTACTCATCAATGCAAACTTGTGGCAGGCTCCAGCTGCCATCGTATTTCTGATATATAAAATTCAGGCTGATCTTTGAAAAGCGAGTTTTGAGGAAGGGTTCGGAGCGCGCTTTGTACTGTTGATAATCTTCGTCGGATTTCAAATCGGAAAGATGAGCAGGTTCACTGAGTGAGGGTGTGGGCTTTATCACCTGAGCCCAAATAATAAATAGCCGATTGTTGAAAAAAACCGGGCGTACACTTCTGTCCGGAATATTGTCTGATGCAGGTAGCGGAATTTTTTGCCAGTCCGACCAGGCAGAGGCTTCAGGTGTATCTTTTTTTCCCGTCCTTGTGCCGTCGTCGGATGGATGCATGGCACGTTTGGCCATGTCCAGTGACCGCCAATAATAGGTGTTCGCTGCTCTGGATTTTCCAACGAAGTAATAGGTGCTGTTGGCCATGTTAGTGATGTCGCCATCAATGTAGCCATTAAGGGTAGTCAGGTTGGCAATATCTTCGAAACGACCCAGATAACTTTGTACTGCAGACAAAACAGTATTTGATTGAATTCGACTTTGATTGATGTCGTTTTCAAGCTGCTGGAAGTTATCGGTTTTATTACTTCGTAACTCCGGGTTTAAAAAAGTAGAAGGGTAATACCGTAACTGCTGGTGGGCATGCCAAATTGAGTAGGTGTGCAGTGTGTCTTGCCAGGTTGTTAGTTGCGCTGGCGACATGCCCTCTGTTTCATAACCGGGCTCAAGACCCAGTGAAATTCCATTGATGTATTGCTGCAGGCTGGCAATGGCGCAAGCCACCCGACTGGTGGGTACGGCCTGACTGACAAGCACATCCAACAACCAGTGGGTATAAAGGTCTTCGGCTGTCTTGAGTGTTTGTGTCAGTCCAAGTTTTTTGAGTGCTGCGTCTTCGGGTAGTGCATGGGCTAAATAAAACGCAAGTTGTGCATCTCGCAATTTTTCATTGAGTTGCTGATCGAGAGTTTTAGGCATGGTCGTTCCTTGAGTTATTCGAAAAGAAAAACGTTATGGCTTATGCGCCGCGATGACGGCTTTGCCCACCAATTGCCATTCAGCACCGGAGATATGCGCGTTTAAATGGGTGGCTTCCAGCAGCAATTTGCTGGAAAGTCCAGTGATTGTGGCGATGTCATGACCACGCATCAGCCAGTCCAGTTCCTGCACTGAACGCACTCGCTTGTACCGCAAACGATTGACTAACCCTTCAATTTCTTTGGGGTCCCAATTGAGGATCGCTCCCAGTAATTTGTTGCAGCTTTGAGCCAGTTCGGCCGTATCACTTTTCACGGGTTCGGGGTTCGCGACCTCGAAATAATTCAGCAGGACGTCTTGCGTTACTGCGTAGGTGCTAATGCAGTGATTGAACTGTTGGAACAGATACAAAGTACTCAGCGTTAGCTTAAGCATTGATTTATGGTCGTTATTGTTGTCAAGCCAGTGCGGTTTTTGCAAAAACACCTGCAAGGCTTCCCGTGTTAGCGGTAGTTGCAGAGCACTGTCAGCATCGGGGAGTAGCAGTAACAAGTGCTTCAGACCATGACTATGTGGCCGTCCAATCGCGTTAACGAGCTGTCGGGTAGCGAATTTGAACCGCAGCTTTAGTAATAAGCTAGTGTCCGAGACATGCGAAGAATCCCTGAACAGCTGAGTAATGGGCTCCGCCACTGCTTGTAGACGCTGGTAGGCCGACAGTAGAAGGGGTTCAAGATCTTGTAAGACTTTGTCTCTCTGATGTTGATTGATTTTGATATCAGTATCGAACTCAACGTGATCAGAAATTACTTTCAAGAGACCTCGCTTAAGATCAGGAAGTCTGGGTACTGGCTCTAACTGTGGCTGGCCTCTCACTAACCCTAAGGCAATCAACTTGCTCCACGAGTGCGGCGCAAGCGTAACTTCGGGCTCAGGATTGGGTTTGGTCTTGGTATCGGTATCGGTATCGGTATCGGTATCGGATTTGGTTCTTGCCTTGGCCACGGGAAGGTTGAGCTCATCGATCTTTGTTTGTGGAATCAGTTGTTTCTGAATGTCATCACGTAATTCATTGAGTTTTTTCAACTGCTCGCTGATGAGCGAGTTTAGTGGTGTATGACTCAGAAGCAGTTGATGGCGCAATTGCTGCACAGTGCTGCCGTTACTCTTCAACCAATTGACGGCCCAGTCCATTTGCATAAGCACATCAAGAAAGTCCGCCGGCGTATTTGAACCTGACGCGCGCAAAACGGGTTTGACCCAGTGTTCAGAAGAGTTTGCAGCACCCAGCATATCGGCGAGATAAGCGCATTCCATAACGGTAAGCCCGAACAGGCTGGCAATCCGCGTTTGTCGGTAAAAAGCAGAAAGCGTTGTTAAGTCATTTTTTAGATCGCCGCTGATCTGTTGGGTACGTTTAGCCACAAAACCCAGCGACTCATCCGTATTGCTAAGGCCAAGTGCTGCACAAATCTGATACAGGGTGGTTTGTGTGGCTGCGTCTGTTGCATCCACGTTCAGAGGGCTGTCACCGAATTTCAGGGACTGTTCGTTTAATACCCCTCTGTTAAAAACTCGATCGAACAACGAATCACTGTTCCCCACTGCATGGACCGGCAGGCGGTACAGCAATGCTGAAAACTCTTCAGCCTGCAGGCCGTATCGACGGTTAAAGTAGCGGTAGACGCCTAATACACGCAGGGTGTTGTCATTAATAGCAAAAGTTTCTATCGGGCTGTCTTCACAACGCTTGGCGCTGAGAATCAGGGTATCCAGTTGTGTAAAAGATACTTCTAACCAGCGCTGCAAGCGGATCATGCGCTGCAGACGATCAAATTTTTCGGCCGTGGTGTTCAGCAGTTCAACCTGACCGTTAACATTGGTTTGAAGATCTAACCGTTTGCTTAAGTCGTCTTTTGTTGTGCCATTGACGAAGTAAGCGCCATAAAGACTGGCCATCGGTTCAGACAGCATATTTTTAGAGGGCCTAGGCAGGTACTTGCCTCGCGCTAGCAGTTGATCCATCTGTGCCGATGTCAGCCCGGTTTGCTGCATAAAATGAGCAAGCTTTTTCAGAGCTTTTTCATCGCTGCCATAGTGGGTATCGAAAGCGGATTTACTTTCTGTCCAAAACGGCTCGGTTAACAGGATTTGTTGTCCCGGACTTAACTCTGAAAGCAGTCGCTGGGCCACGAAGGCCTCTTGGAATACCTTGCCATAAGCGTTTGATGGCAATTGACCGAGCGGCAAACTCAGGCTCAATCGATAATTCAGCTCTCCCACCCCGGGCTTGTTACCGCTCAAGCCCAGCAAGCATTGTTGGTGCGCAAGGTCAAAAGGCAAATCAAAGGGATAGCGCGTAATCGCCAGCACCTCATTCACCGATTGGCTTCGGTATACTTCGCGGTTTTGGTCCAGGTGGTTTTGCAAATTCTCGTTCAAGGTTTCATTGACGATGGTCAGCATCGGTAGCTGCCTGAATACGCTTGAGTGGTCTATCTCCATTTTTTCAAGTGTGGGGCGTCGTATCGCGAGGGTATTTCGCTTGTCGATGTTTTTACCGGTTTTTTCGACCTGCTCAGCAAACAGGTATAAGGCCCGCAAGTAAGCTACTGGCGAGTCGAGTGCGGCGATTGATGATGCCTCGCAAAATGCACTCCAGTTTTCTTTAAACAAGGCTGCATAGGTCGGCCCGACTTGGGCTTCACTGTCAGGGCTGCGTTTGTGCCGGGTCTCGTCATCACCGAGCGACGCTTGCTCCCGGTGCAGGAACTCCAACTGCGCGGCGTACCCGCAGGCGTTGTCATAGGCCTGGCCGGCATCGTCATCGCAGTGTCGGGCCACTTGCTCGATAAATTCGGTTCTGGATAAGCGAATGATGTCGAAGACGGAGTGCAGATTGAGCACTGTCATGGTCTGTTTGAAGTCAAGCCTGCCATCGGCGGGTGGCGCTGAAGAATCGATTAACGAATGCAGCAGAGGGAGAGAATCGGGCATAGCAAGGCTACTCCTTAGGGCCAAATGGACGATCCTTTGGCCACCTCGAAGCTATCAAGGCACTCAGGTGTAGGCAGCCAGACCGGGCCCTTTGCAGGCTAGGAGATATCGCTTCTTGTTACAGATAAAGGCGTTTTGCTTGCCTGACTTAGGGGTGCGAATCAAAAGTCGAATGACGCATTAACTCTGGTTTAATCGCCCGGTGTGACGCTCCAGTGCCGTTGACGAGTGCGCGTTGCTTCTTTCAGCGTTGCGTCTGGCCCCAGCCCCATTAAGGAACCACTATGTCATTTATCAAGCGCTCATCCGCATGTCTGTTGGTCGCCTGCGCTTTACCGTTAATGGCCAATGCGGCGTCCGAACCCTCGACGCCAAGCTACGGTGAGGAGCTGCAAGGTTTTCAATACCCGTACCCGCTGCATCACTTTGCCTTCCACTCTCAGGGCCAAGCGCTACAGATGGGCTATATGGATGCAGCGCCGAGCGGCACCGCCAATGGCCATACGGCGGTGTTGCTGCATGGCAAAAACTTCTGCGCGGCGACCTGGGGTGACAGCATCAAAGCCTTGAGCGATGCGGGTTACCGGGTGGTGGCGCCGGACCAGATTGGTTTTTGCAGCTCAACTAAACCGGCAGACTACCAGTACAGTTTTCAACAGTTGTCAGCCAACACCCATGCTTTACTGGCCAGCCTTGGCATCGACAAAGCCGATGTGATCGGCCACTCCACCGGCGGTATGCTCGCCACGCGTTACGCGCTGATGTACGCGCCGCAGACCGAGAAGCTGGTGCTGGTCAACCCCATCGGTCTGGAAGACTGGAAGGCCCTGGGCGTGCCATGGCGCAGCGTTGATCAATGGTACGAGCGCGAATTGAAGCTGGACGCCAAAGGGATTCGTGCCTACGAACAGAACACCTACTATGCAGGGCAGTGGAAGCCTGAGTACGACCGCTGGGTCAATATGCTGGCCGGATTGAACAAAGGGCCGGGGCACAAGCGGGTAGCGTGGAACTCGGCGTTGATCTACGACATGATCTTTACCCAGCCGGTGTTCTATGAATTGCCCAACCTGAAAGTGCCGACGTTGTTGCTGATCGGTGATGCCGACACCACAGCCATCGGCAGTGATATTGCACCGCCCGAGGTCAAGGCCAGAATCGGGCATTACAAGGTCTTGGGCAAGCAAGCGGCCAAGCTGATCCCTGGCGCGCAACTCGTCGAGTTCCCCGGCATGGGCCATGCACCACAAATGGAAGATCCGGCGGGGTTCAATCGGGTGCTGATAGAGCGATTAAGCAGTTTGTAGTCGCTGCCGCAGGCTGCGATATTGCGGGCAAAAATCAAAAGATCGCAGCCTGCGGCAGCGACTACGGCGGGTTTATCTGCGTATCAAACCTTGATTTAGAGCGCTTACCTGCGTTATAGCTAAAAAGGTATTCAATAGTTTTACAGGAAATGACAAACACTTATGGACGGAAGCACACGTATCCATCGCCAGTTCGGCTCACATTTCGCCACCCTGATTGCGCAATGTGGGCCTCATCTAAAAGGCTGCGTTCGCGCAACCGCAGGGTGTCTCTCCCGCCTCCTGGCAAACCTCGCTTTACCCCACCTCAAACCCTGTTTTTCAGGGAGCAGCGCCAACTGGCGCCACTGTTACATCCCTCCGCCTGATTTTTTCTGATCGTTCGCCTAACCGGCGCGTTTACCGCACGTTTTTAACGGCGAGTACGGCTGCCCGGCTTTTTATCTGAACCTTTCATTGTTGACCTGCTGCGTCTACTGGACAGTGGTTTCAGGTCTCCATCAGCGCTTTGCTGGCCATCCAGAAACAGGCGGCCAAGCGCTCGCAGTACAAGGAACGACACCCCCATGATCTATTTCCAGGGCAAGAGAATCTTGAGCGCCATCTTTGATATGGATGGCACCATGTTTGACACCGAACGCCTGCGTTTCAAAACCCTCAAGCAAGCTGCCGTTGAGCTTCACGGCACGCCGCTGAGCGAAGAAACGCTTATTGGGTCATTAGGCTTGAGCGCGAAAAAGGCCGAAGCGCTGGCCAAGGCCAATCATGGCGAAGACTTCCCCTATGCCCAAGTGCGCAAGCGCGCGGATGAGCTGGAACTGGCCTATGTGCGTGACCATGGCGTACCGATCAAGGATGGCTTGCTCGAAGTGCTGGAACGCCTGCGCAAATACGGCCTGACCATGGCCGTTGCCACCTCCAGTCGGCGTGCGATTGCCGAGGAATACCTGATCAACGCTAATGTCCTGAAGTATTTCGATGTCACGGTGTGCGGTGACGAAGTGACCCAAGGCAAGCCACATCCAGAGATTTTCCTGACCGCAGCCAGTGCGCTGAATTGCCTGGCGCCGCATTGCCTGATGCTCGAAGACTCCGAAAATGGTTTGCTCTCGGCGATCCGCGCCGAAGGCCAGCCGATTCTCATCGAAGACATCAAAGCCCCCGCGCCCGAGGTCAAGGCCGGCGCTTTGAAGGCTTATCAGAACATGCACGAGTTTTTGGCTGACTTGAACGACTGCATGCCCGACCTGGGCACGCCGGAGCTGACCGAGAGCTTCCCGCAGGCGTTCAACCAGTTCAGCGTCGGGATTCATGGTTTTGGCGCCATGGGCGGCGGCTACCTGACGCAGATTTTCTCTCACTGGGATGGCTATACCCGGCCGTGTGAAATCATTGCCGCGACCCGCTCGCGGATGTTGCGCGACACCATCCAGGCATTTGGCCGCTACAGCGTGCGCTATGGCGCGACGTCATTCGACCAGACCATCGATAACCTGACCATGATCGACCTGGACGACGCCGAAGCTGTGATCCGCATGTACGACGTGGCGGAAATCATCGGGCTGAGCCTGCCCGAAACGGCCATTCGCAATCAGGCGCACGTGATTGCCAAGGGATTGATCCGCCGCTATGAGCGGCGCGGGCGTGAACTGACGATTTTGACGGTGCTGAATAAAGTGGGCGGGGCGGATTTTGTAAGGCGTCACGTGAAAACCCAGCTGGCTCAGCTAGTGTTGCCGGAGATTGCGCAAAAAATTCTTGATAACACCCATTTTGCAGAAACAGTGGTCAGTCGTATCGTCTCGAAAATTTCCAACGATGCACTGGTGCGGCAGTTACGCATCAAATCGAAGATTTTCCAGAACAGCCTGGACGAGCAGCCACAGCCCCGTAAAGCTTCACCCAAAGTGCCTGCACCAGAGTACGAGCGTTTGATCGCACGTTTTCGGCCCTTTGCCCAATCGAGCAATGCCCTTAGCCAGTTGCACCTTATTTTGTTTAACAGCGAATCGGACATGCCGCTGTATGCAGAGCGCAGCAGCAACTTGTTGGAACGTTTGCGTCAGGTCAAAACCGTGGAAGACATCAACCAGACTCAGGTCATGAAAAACCTGCTGTGGAACGGCCCGCACGCGATCATTGCCTGGTACGCCAGTGTGCTGGGTTACAACGTGTTGGGGCAGGGCATGGGCGATGCGCGGGTCAGCGCTCTGGCTGAGCGTTTGATTCACCAAGAGGTTGGCCCGGCACTGGTGGCTGAATACCCGCAGATGGCCGAGGCGGTGGCAGATTTTTCGAAAACCTTTTTGGAGCGCTGCAACACCTCGTTCAAAGACCCGTGTGCCCGCGTCGGGCGTGATCCGTTACGTAAACTGCAGCGCAACGAACGTATTTTTCGCAGCATTGATCTGGCCAGAAAGCACGGCATTGACAGCAGCGTCCTGGAGTTTGGCAGCGCACTGGCGTTGCATTACGCAGTGTATTGCGCCGACAGCAAAGACCCGGAAAGCCAGTTGATCCGCAGCGTGTATGAAGCGTCGGGGAACATTGAAGACGTACTGACCTACAGCGGCCCCTACAACGGCAAAGCTTATCCTGGGCTGGACCCGGTGGCAGATGCTGCGTTGGTGAAATCCATTAGCAAGCAGTTTGCTCGATTACACGAACAACTGCCTGCCGTCTGTGGCTTGTAGTCGCTGAGGAACGAAGCGAGGCTGCGATCGGTTGCGCAGCAGCCGTAAAATCCCATGACAGGGTATGCCTGAGACACCGCATTGCCCGCATTTACGACGACTGCGTCCTCGATCGCAGCCTCGCTCCGCTCGTCAGTGACTACAGATCTTTAACGTCAATACGGCATCCAGCCCGCCTTCGGGGCGGTTACGCAGCACCAACGTGCCGCCATGGGCAGTCGCTACGGTCTGGGCAATACTCAAACCCAGGCCGTAGCCGCCGGTGCTGCTGTTGCGTGAGGTGTCGAGGCGGTAAAAGGGCTCCAGCACTTGAGTCAGTTGCTCAGGCGCAATGCCGGGGCCGCTGTCGCGCACGGTAATGACTAATTGCTCAGGTTGCTCATCGACGATCACCTGCACGTCACGGGCGTAGCGCACGGCATTTTCCAGCAGGTTTTGCACACACCGCTTGAGGCTGCGGGCATAACCCGACACCGGGTGTTTGGCGCGGCCTGTCAGGGTGATGTGCTCGCCAATGTCTTGCAGGTCAGCCTGCAAGCTCTGCAACAAGGCGTTGATGTCGATGTTCTGCCGGGCTTCGTTGATTTCACCACTGCTGACAAACTCCAGCGTGGTCGACACCAACCCCTCCATGTCGGTCAGGTCTTTGCGAAAACGCTGCTTTTGTTGCTCGTCATCAAGCATTTCGGTGCGCAGGCGCAGGCGGGTGATTGGTGAACGCAGGTCATGGGACACCGCCGCCAAAAAACGTGTGCGTTCGGCCAGGCTGTGCAGCAGACGCTGTTGCATAAGATTGAAAGCCTCGGCGGCGCGGCGGACTTCCACCGGCCCTTCGACTTCCAGTGGCTTGCGGCGGATATCGTTGCCCAGCGCCTGGGCGGCCTGAGCCAGTTGGTTTAAAGGCCGAATGGCCAGGCGCACGGCAAACAGGGCGATGATCACCAGCACGATGATGCGCACCAGGTAGATACGCCAAAAGTAGTCGAGCATCACATCGGCAGGGGACAGGCTAGTCCAGCCTTGGTCTTCTTTGGCCTGCACCTGCAGCCAGCGCCCGTCGGGCAGTTGCAACTCAAGGGCGTATTGGCCCGCGACCGGGCTGGAGCCGAACAAGCTGTTGATCCCGGCTTTTTGGCCCTGTTGATCGATCAGGGTCAAGTTGAGTAAGCGCAGCGGTGTGCCGGTGCCGGTTTTTTCATTGATCAGATTTTTCAGCAGGTCTTCAGTTGCTTGATCTTGAGTCGACAGCCGCGAGCTGGCGGGGAGAGGAGCATCGCGCTCGGTCAACTGAAAATCCGGTGTATTCAAGGTACTCAGCAACAGGGCGGTGTTCTCGGGGCTGGACGCTGACACCCGCACGATATCGGCCAGGCGGCTGGCAATCAGCCGGGTCGGGATCTCCAGCACCTGGCTGTGACGCACGTCATACCAGATGCTGCTGGTGGCCACCTGGGCGCCGAGCATACCGGCCACCAGAATGATCACCAGTCGCCCATAAAGCGTGCGCGGTATCAGCTTCATGATTCGTAGGTCACCTTGCTCGAGGTCAGCATGTAGCCTTCGTTGCGCACGGTTTTGATCAGCTCGGGTGTCAGTTGCTGGCGCAGGCGGCTAACGCACACATCAATCGAGCGGTCGAAGGGCGTGCTGTCTTTCTCGAACACATGATTGAGCAAAAAATCCCGGCTCAGCGGGCGGTTAGGGTGCTGCAACAATAAGCGCAGCACGCGGTAGTCGGAATTGCCGAGGCTGATCACCAGTCCTTCGGGGGACAGCACCTGACGCGCGCGGGTGTCGAGGCGCCAGCCGTCGAAGTTCACATACGGCGCTTCGTCGACCCGTGCCCGCTCCGGAAAGCTCTGCGCCCGGCGCAAGACCACCTTGATCCGCACCAGCAATTCGCGCGGATCGAACGGCTTGGGCAGGTAATCATCCGCGCCAATTTCCAGCCCCACAATGCGGTCGATCAGGCTGCCGCGTGCGGTGAGCATGATCACCGGGATGTTGGAGGTCACCCGTAACGTGCGGCACAGGCTGAGGCCGTCTTCGCCGGGCAGCATCAGGTCGAGCACAATCAGGTCAATGACGTTCATCTCCAGACGGCGATGCATCTCCTTGCCGTCACAAGCCGTTGACGTCTGATAGCCGGCATCGCGCAGGTATTCGGCCAACAGTTGGCGGATTTCGGGGTCGTCATCGACGATTAATACGTGATCTAGCTTGGACATGGGAACTCGTCTGGGCCTTGGGAAAGGTGTGCAATAGCGGATTTTGCGTTGGCGAGGCCAGCGAAATGTAATGAAATGTTGTGGCGGCGATTTTCATGCGCCGCCAATACAAAGTCGGACAATTACCGGCAATGACCCTCTTTAGAATGGCGAATCTAAATGCGAGTCATTGTAATTAAGGAAGGTCCGATGCCATCGTCACCCGATGCGGCTGTTGTTCGCAATACCCCTTATGCCTTGAACGGCACGCTGGCGCCCTTTATCGGAGTGATGGCGCTCGGAGTCTTCAGCGTGCCAACCCGTGCTGCCGAGCAAGCTGACGCCGCCCTGACCTTGCCTGCCTTGAGTGTTCAGGGTAGCTACGATTCACCGTTCAAGGTGGACGAAGTGTCCTCGCGCAAAGTCATGACGCCGCTGCTGGACGCCCCGCAAAGTATCACCATCGTGCCCCAGCAAGTGCTCAAGGAACAAAACGCGCAGAGCCTGCAAGACATTCTGCGCAACGTACCGGGCATCACCTTTATGTCAGGGGAGGGCAACCTGGGCTGGGGCGACCTGTTTTCTATACGCGGGTTTTCGTCCGAGCAAAGCCTGACAGTCGATGGCGTGCGCGATGCGGGCATGTCGAGTCGCAATGACACCTTTAACCTGCAACAGGCTGAAGTCTTTAAAGGCACCGGCGCGATTGAGTCGGGCATTTCGGCGGTGGGCGGCAGCGTCAACCTGGTGAGCAAGGAAGCTCATTTGGGCGATGCCAACCGCATCTCTGCCGGTGTCGGCACCGACGGTTACCGTCGGGTGACCGCCGACATCAACCAGGAACTGACCGACACCAGCGCCGTGCGCATCAACCTGATGAAGCATGAAAGCCAGGTGGCCGACCGTGATGACGTCGATTACGACCGTTGGGGCATCGCCACCTCGCTGGCCTTGGGCTTGTCGACACCGACCCGTGCTTACCTCGATTTCTTCTATCAAAAGGACGACAACACCCCTGACGGCGGCTTGCCGATTTTGCGCGGCACTGATGGCAAACGCATGCCCGGTGTCAAACGCAACAATTGGTACGGCGACTCCAGTCTGTACACCCAACAGACCGAGACCACCTCGCTGACCGGGAAGCTGGAACATGACTTTGACAACGGTGCCTTGCTGACCAACCAGGTGCGCTGGCAGCAGACTGACAACTTTGCGGTCTTGTCCCCGGCACGGTTTTTTTCTGCCAACCCGGATGGCTCCAAGACCTGCACCGGCACCCGTTGCGCCACCCTGGGTTATGTCGGCGTGGGCCCTGTGTCGACGGTCAACGGGGTCAAGGTGTACACCGATTACACCAACAACGGCAGCACCGCCAACGGCGTGTTGCGCGGCAGCGATTTCGGCCTGTCCAAGCGCTACACCATCCTCGACAACCAGACCGACCTCAGCTTTGCCTTCGACACCGGCTTCATCAGCCACAAGGCCGTGACCGGGCTTGATCTGTACCACGAAACCTACGGCGGCCTGCACCGCAACGCCAAGGTCCCGGCGGCGAACATGACGTTCGACATGGGCGACCCGCAACACAGCTTTGATACGGTCTACACCACTAAAGGCTTTAACGAACCGCGCTCCAGTATCGACAACGCCGGGTTGTACGCGGCCGACACCCTGACCCTCAATCAGTGGTGGCAAGTGATGGGCTCACTGCGCTACGACCACTGGACCGCTGAAACCACCCAGAGCGGCCAGGCGAATATCAAAGACACCTCGGGCGCCTGGAGCGGCCGTGCCGGTGTGGTGTTCAAACCCCGGCCAAACGGCACTATTTACGCGTCATACAGCCAATCGGCGCAGCCTTCGGCGGTGGGGGCCTCGACCAACAACCAGATCTATGGCGCGGCGAGCACCAGCAGCTACAAGCCCGCCCAATCGAAAACCTATGAACTCGGCACCAAGTGGGACTTGCTGGATAAAGGCATCAGCGTGACGGCGGCGATTTTCCGTACCGAGCTGGAAAACTCCTGGGAATACACCGAAGGCGATGCTTCGCCGGTGCGCGCACTGCCGGCCAAACGGGTCGACGGCGTCGAGTTGGGCCTGCAAGGCAACATTACCGAGCGCTGGACGGCTTACAGCGGTTTCTCGGCGCTTAAAAGCGATCAGACCAAGGGCGTCAACAAAGGTGAAGAGGCCAAGAACGTTCCCGACCTGACCGCCAATCTCTGGACCACCTATGCCTTCACCGATGATCTGAGCTTCAGCTACGGTGCCAACTATGTCGGGCGTCGCCGTTACACCGACAACAAATACGTGGGCGGGCTGAACAATAACAGCAGCAACGCTGACGGCCCGTCCGGGGTGCTGCCGATCTATACCCGCGACAAAGAAAAGGCGCCGGGCTACTGGGTGCACTACGTAGCGGCGCAGTACAAGGTCAACCGCCAGACCACGGTCAACCTCAACGTCGACAACCTGTTCAACACCTTTTATTTCAGCCGTATCGGCGCCTCCCTGGATGGTTTCCAGCTGTATGGCGTACCGGGCGCCGGGCGCACGCTGACCGCCAGCATCGACTATGACTTTTAAGCCTGCCGGGCGCGGGAGCCGCGCATGCTGATCGAGATTGCCGACGTCTTCACCGCCGACGAAGTGGACGAGATGCGCACGCGGCTGCTGGCTGAACCGTGGGTGGATGGCAAAGTCACGGCCGGGCAGCGCTCGGCCCGTGACAAGTTCAACCGCCAATTGAACGAGGAATCTGCGTTGGGTGTGTTGTTTGGCCAGCGCATCCTCACGCGGTTGTCCGAGAACGCGTTGTTTATGTCGGCGGCGCTGCCCAAGCGGATTTATCCGCCCTTGTTCAATCGTTACAGCGGTGGCGAGGCGTTCGGCTTTCATATCGACAACGCCATTCGCGGCATCAAAGGTGTGCGCGAACGGGTGCGCACCGACCTGTCCGCCACCTTGTTTTTGACCGACCCGCAGACCTACGACGGCGGCGAACTGGTGATCCGCGACACCTTTGGCGAGCGCAGCGTCAAGTTACCGGCCGGGCATCTGGTGCTGTACCCCGGCACCAGCGTGCACAAGGTTAATCCCGTCACTCGTGGCGAGCGGGTGGCGGCATTTTTCTGGATCGAAAGCCTGGTCCGCGAAGACAGCCAGCGCAGCCTGTTGCTCGACATGGATGTGGCCATTCAGCGCCTGAACGCACAACAGGCCGACGACGAGTCGTTGCTGCAACTCAGCGGCGTGTACCACAACCTCTTGCGTCGCTGGAGCGACGTGTGAGCCCTTCATTTAGTGGGAGATTAATCGTGTCCAAATCGTTTTCACGCATGTGGTCATTGCTGGTGGTGTTAGTTGTTGGCGGGTTCGGCATGGTGTCGTCGGCCTGGGCCAAAGACGTCACCGACGTGTTGGGTCGGGTGGTTGACGTGCCTGAGCATGTGCAGCGGGTGGTGCTGGGCGAGGGTCGATTGATTTCGACGCTGGCCATTCTTGACCGCGATCAGCCTTTTAAGCGCGTCGTGGGCTGGCAGAACGACCTGCGCAAACTTGACCCTAATACCTACGCCGCTTACGTGGCGAAGTTTCCCGAGGTCAAAGACATTCCGCTGATTGGCCAGGCTTCGGAACAGAGCGTCAGCGCCGAGGAAATCCTCTCGCTAAAGCCGGACCTGGCGGTGTTCAGCATCTCCGGGCATGGCCCGACCGAGCACAGCCCGGTGGCCGATATCCTCGAAAAAGCAGGCATCCCGGTGCTGTTTGTGGATTTTCGGGTCAACCCGGTACAGGGCACCCATGACAGCATGACCGCATTGGGCAAGGCATTGGGGCGTGAAGCGCAAGCTCAAGCTTTCCTGGATTTCTACCAGCAGCACATTGACCACATTACCGAAACTTTGGGTGTTATTGACGACAGCAAACGCCCAAGCGTGTTTCTTGAACTGCTGGCCGGGGTCTGGGCCAACCCGGGGCATACCACGGGCAAAGGCGGCATGGGCGAACTGATCAAGCTGGTGGGCGGACGCAATATTGCCGCTGGCGTCGTGCCCGGTGCATTGGGCGATATCAGTGTTGAATATGCGCTCAAGGCTGATCCGGACATTTACATCCTTACCGGCAATCAAAAACCGGGCGTGATGATGGGCGCAGGCATTGACCAGGCCACGGCCCAGGCGTCGCTCAAGCAGGTGTTGAGCCGCCCTGAGTTTGCCCAACTGCGAGCGATACGCGAAGGCAATGTGCATGGCTTGTGGCATGACTTCTACAACTCGCCGTACAACATCCTGGCGATCGAGGCCATGGCCAAGTGGATTCACCCCGAGAAATTCGCCTCCCTTGACCCGCAGCACACGCTGGAGCAAATCAACCAGCAGTTCCTCGGCATGCCACTGGCAGGCCAATACTGGATCAGTGAACAGAAATGACCGCGCACCTGAACCCCGCCGTGGCCGCTGCCAGCCACGGCTACCGGCGTCTGTTGGCGCGACGGGTTGGCTTGTTAGTGGGCATCGGCATTGCTTTGGTCGCGGCGGTGTTGCTCGATTTGTCGACCGGCTCCTCGGGGATGACCCTTGGGGCTTTGGTCGACGGCCTGTTGCACCCGCAAAACCTGGCTGTGACCGACCGGGTGATCATCTGGAATGTGCGCTTGCCTTACGCGCTGATGGCGGTGCTGGTGGGCGCAGCTCTGTCACTGGCCGGTGCAGAAATGCAGGCCATCCTCAATAACCCGCTGGCCAGCCCCTTTACCCTCGGGGTGTCGTCGGCGGCGGCGTTGGGCGCCTCGCTGATCATTGTATTTCCGGTCAGCAGCGCTTTATTGAGCCGCGATTCTATCGTCGCGTTGTCCGCATTCGTGTTTGCCTGTGGCTCGATGTTTTTGCTGCATGGCATGTCGCGATTAAGGGGGGCAGGGGTCGAAACCCTGGTGCTGTTCGGCATTGCCCTGGTGTTCAGCTGTAACGCGCTGGTGGCGCTGTTGCAGTTGCTGGCCACTGAAGATGTGCTGCAACAATTGGTGTTCTGGAGCCTGGGCAGCGTCGCGCGGGCCAATTGGGACAAACTGAGCATTCTCGCTGTGGTGCTGGCGCTGATCTTGCCGTTTTCGCTGCACGCGTCTTCGCGCATGACCTTGTTGCGCATGGGCGAAGACCGCGCGCAAAGCTTTGGCGTTGACGTGCGTCGGCTGCGGTTTTTCTCGCTGCTGCGCATCAGCTTGCTGTCGGCGACGGCGGTGGCCTTTGTTGGGACCATTGGCTTTATCGGCCTGGTAGGCCCGCACATTGCGCGCATTTTGATTGGTGAAGACCAGCGCTTTCTATTCCCGGCCAGCGCGCTGGTGGGGGCACTCTTGCTGTCACTGTCCTCGGTGGTCAGCAAAATCATCATGCCGGGGGTGATCGTGCCGGTCGGCATTGTCACCGCTTTGGTGGGCGTGCCGATTTTTGTGGCGCTGGTGTTCAAGCGGGGTCGGCAGCTATGAGTGCTCAAGGCTTAGTGATCAGCCATGCTCAGGTGACTTATGGCCGTCGCGTGGTGATTGCAGATGCGTCATTGCCTGAGCTGCAACCCGGCACTCTCACCGCGTTGATCGGGCCCAATGGTGCCGGCAAATCCACGTTGCTACGCGGCCTGGCGGGGCTTGAACGCTTGCAGGGCACGGTCAGCTTGCAAGACCGGCAACTGACGACGATGTCGGTGTCGGAGCGAGCGCGACTCATCACTTACATGCCGCAACACCTGCCGCCGGGGCTGGGGCTCAGTGTGATCGAAAGCGTCATGGCGGCCTTGCGTGTCGGTGGCAGCGGCGGTGATTACCTGGAACAGGCCTATGCCGCCTTGCAGCGCATTGGCATTGAACACCTGGCGGATCGCATGCTCAATGCGCTCTCGGGCGGGCAGCGGCAACTGGTCAGCCTGGGGCAACTGATTGCGCGTCGTCCGAGCGTCATGCTGCTGGATGAGCCCACCAGCGCGCTAGACCTGAGCTACCAACTGCGGGTGATGGAATGCGTGCGCGACATGGTTCGCCAGCATCAATTGATCGCGGTGATCGTGATGCACGACATCAGCCTTGCGGCGCGTTATGCCGACACCATTGCGGTGTTGCGTGACGGGCGAATCATGGGCTTTGGCGCCGCAGAGGATGTACTGACCCCGCAATTGTTTGCCGATGTATACGGCGTCAAGGCACGGGTCGAGCGCTGCTCGCAACAGACCCTGCAAGTATTGGTGGATTGCCCTGTCTAATAAGTAACTTATTGATTGTAAAGGCCCTGTAGGAGCGAGCTTGCCTCGCGATCTTTTGATCTTTTAAAAGATCGCGAGACAAGCTCGCTCCTACAGTTTTCAGGGTAGTTATCTGCTCTTCAACACCACCCAAAAGCTCGCCACCAATAGCACCAGCACCACCGGGGCGAAGGCGCTGACACCCAGTTGCTCCAGCAATACGCCGCCGAGAATCCCGCCGCCTGCAATGGCGGTATTCCAGGCGGTTACCAGCATTGATTGGGCGACGTCTGTCGCGGGGGCAGCCGCCTTGGCCATGGCGGTTTGAAACAGGGTGGCGGCGCCACCGAAGGCCAAACCCCAAGCGCCCACCGCCAGGTAAACAATGCCCGGCACCTTGCCTGCAAGGCCCAATGCCAGGGCGGCAAGGGCAAAAACGGCAACGCTGGTGAGTGTCAGCATGCGCAGATGACGATCGATCAAGACACCGATAAGCCAAATGCCCAGCAGGGACGTCAAGCCAAACACCAACAGCACCAAGCCCGTACGCCCGGCCATGCCTGCCGCGCCCAAGTACGGCGCGATGTAGGTATAGAGAATGTTGTGCGCCAGGACAAAAGCCAGCACCACCAACAGCACCGAGCGTACGCCGGGTAACTGGAATACCTGACGCAACGGCAGACGCTTTTCTGATGTATGCCCGGCAAAATCCGGCACTTGTAAGCGCACCCAGAACATCAGCAGTACGGCCAGCCCGCTCATGATCGCGAAGCAGATACGCCAACCCACCAACGCCCCCAGGAACGTGCCCGCCGGAACACCCAGCGACAGGGCCAGCGGGGTGCCGACCATTGCTACTGCAATCGCCCGACCTTGTTGATGGGGCGGCACCATGCGTGCGGCATAACCCGCCAGCAATGCCCACAATAACCCCGCCGACATGCCTGCAAGAAAGCGCGCCAGCATTGTCAGCGCATAACTGGTAGACAGCGTCGTCACGGTGTTAGCCACCACAAAACCGGCAATCGCGATCAACAGCAATGGGCGCCGGCGCATGCCCTGCGTGGCGGCAGTCAACGGAATGGCTGCCAACAGCGAGCCGATGGCGTAGATCGTCACGGTCTGGCCCACCCACGCCTCGGAAACAGCCAGGCCTTCGGCCATTTGTGGTAGCAGCCCGGCGGGCAAGGCTTCGGTGAGGATGATGATAAAAGCGGTCATGGCCAGTGCCAGCAGCGGGGCCAATGGCAGGCGCTCAGTATCAGCCTGGCTTGCGCTGCGGCTCATGGACGCACCGCCAGACCACCGTAGACCGCATCGCGCAGATCGCTGACGAAGCGCCCGGACATGCCAGCGCCTGCTGAAGGGAAAGCGCCCGCATCGAAGATGAGCTCAGGGCTGTAATCAATGCCTGCGGTCCCTTCAACCACTGGCACACATTCACCCTCGCCAAGTCGATGCGGTGGTTGGCCATTGACGTAGGCGGCGGCTACTCGCTGTGGGGCATGTGCGGTAAAACCGGTTTCGAGCATGGCCAATGGCCCTGTCACCAATTGCTTGATAGCGTCGTCCAGCGGCACCCCTTGAATGCGCGCAACCAAGGCACCGAGGACATCGGTGGGCAGCGAATAGCGCCATTGAGTACCTGGCTCAAACAGCAATGGCACGCTGGCAATGCGGCGCAAGTTTTCTTCCAGGCTGATGCTCGAAGCGCCCATGCCGTAGGAGACGCCCGCCCGGGCATACAGCCGTTGGTCATCCAGCGCCTCCTGGACAACGGCCTGGATACGTTCAGATTGCTGCGCCGAAGTAACGCCTTGGGGCAGGGGATAGGTGAAAGCGGTCATGGTCACTCCTGGGCTAATAAGTCGTGGCCTGACAATAGAAAGGTCGAGATTAAAGAAAAAGCTGGATACAGTTCCTTGATGTGCGGACTTTAGTGTCCGCAATCAAACGACGAGGGATGCAATGGACAGCCTGAATGGCTTCGTGGTCTTTGTTCAGGTCGCTGAAACCCGCAGCTTCGTGGCGGCGGGGCGACTGTTGGGGGTGTCAGCCTCGGCAGTCGGTAAAAGCGTGGCGCGGCTCGAAGAAAAGCTCGGTGTGCGGCTTTTTCATCGCAGCACCCGCAGCGTGACGTTGACCGCGGAAGGTGCGTTGTTTCTGGAGCGCAGCCGACGCATCCTCGCTGAGATCGAAGCCGCCCAGCAGGAACTGTCGCAAGCTTCTGCTGCACCGCGCGGGCGCCTGCGGGTGAGCCTGCCGATGGTCAGCTCGCTGGTGTTGCCGGTGCTCGGCGAATTTATGCGCGCCTACCCCGAGATTGAGCTGGACCTGGATTTTACTGACCGCAGGGTTGACGTGATCGAAGAAGGTTTTGATGCCGTGGTGCGCATTGGCAATCCCGTCGATTCAAGATTGTCGGCCCGTCGCCTGGGCTCGTTTGCTATGCAGGTGGTGGCGTCGCCCGATTATTTGGCACTGCGGGGTACGCCACAGGTCCCGGCTGATCTGTTGCAGCACACCTGCATGCACTATCGCTGGCCCAATAGCGGCAAGCTCGAAACATGGGCGTTGCGCCAAGCCCCTGGCGAGCCCGAATTGCAACTGCCCACCTCGATGATCTGCAACAACGTCGAAACCCGCGTGTGTTTTGCGCTGCAAGGATTGGGCGTTACTTATCTGCCGGAATTCGCCATCCGCGAGCCCTTGGCCGATGGCCGCCTGCAACTGATTCTGGAAAATTATGTGGAGCACCGCGGGGTGTTTTATGTGCTCTGGCCCGCGAGCAAACACCCGTCGCCCAAGGTGCGGGCGCTGGTGGATTTTCTCTGTGCGCGGATAGATTGATAAAGGTCGCAGGCTGCGGCCCCTCTTATCAAAAAACAGAATAAGTTATTGATTCTAAAGGCCCTATAGGAGCGAGCTTGTCTCGCGATCTTTTGATCTTGATCTGACTTGTGATCTTGATCTAAGAGGCCCCGTTAAACCACGCTGGCCGATCGCAGCCTTCGTACCTCGTCAGCGACTACAGTGGCCTGTTTGCTGCGCGACAGCGCGGCGTTGAAGACGGGGCAGCTCCGCGCGATCTCTGGATCTCAGCTCGCGACCACAACTGTCGAGACCTTGGCCTGAATAGGCTCCAGCCGTTCTGCCGGGGCGTCATGTTCCACCACCAGCACACTCAACTCTTCGCAGGCGGCCACGTGGTAGTGGGCAATGCTGGACAGTTTTTCATTGGTCACGGCCACCACAATTTGCCCGCTTCGCGACACGACAGCACGCTTGAACTCTGCTTCGTCCATGTTGAACGCCGTCACGCCCTTGCTGGCATCAATGGCGCAGGCGCCTAAAAAGCACAGATCAAAATTGAAATGGGCCAATTGTTGAATCGCGCTCAGGCCATGGATGTTGCCTGAGGTTTTGTCCAGGCGCCCGCCCAGCAAGATCACCTCGGCCAACGGCAGCATGTCCAGTTGCAGGGCAATGGCGGGCGAATTGGTGGTGACGCAAACTGCAATATTGTGATCGATTGCGCTCGTTATGCAGGCGTTGGTGGTGCCGCCATCGATAAACACGTGCTGGCCCGCTTTGATCAGCGTCGCTGCCGCCTGGCCCAGCGAGCTTTTGCGCTCGATGTGTTGCGTTTGCCTGTCCTTCACAGGTCGCTCAGGCGCCAATGAAATGGCCCCTCCGTACACCCGTTTACACAGCCCTGCTTGCGCCAGCGCCGCGAGATCTCGACGGATTGAGTGCTCGGAAACGTTAAACTCCTGAGCCAGCTCCCCAGCCACCACCCGGCCGTGAGTCGCCAGCCGTTGGGCGATCAGGGTTTGCCGCTCTCCGGGGAAACTCTCATGAGTGAGCATTGACATCCCTTGAATCCTGTTTAAATTGAGCATAAACGAGCATTGATAATTGGTTTTGTGCTCGAAGGTGATCGATATCATGCGTGGCGGCTCGTCACGCGTCAAACAGCGGTTAAGGAGTCGTAATGTCAGGTGAACTGCTGCGGGCTGCGTATTCGGTATTGTTGCCCGCCATCGGCGATTTGAATCTGGATGAGCCTGTCCGTCGCCATTTAAGCCGTGGTGGCGTCTCGGTGTTGTTGGGCGAAACACGGGATGAGTACATCGGCAGGGCCATGACCCAGGCCCGTCGCGACGCCGAGACGCAAACCAAATTGGCCAGCCTCACTCAACACGTCGCGGCATTGGCCGGTGGGCCGGTATTGATCGCGGTGGATCAAGAACTCGGTGGCATCGAGCGCCTGCACCAATTGGTTCCGGCTATTCCTTCAAGGGCGCAACTCAAAGACCTGAGTGCAGAGGTTATTGAACAGCGCTGCTATGAAATGGCCACTGTGGCACGCCGGTTAGGCGTCAATATGTTCCTCGCGCCGATTGTCGATGTGGTGACTGGCATCAATCCCTGGTTGCTTAACCGGCATTTGGGTGATGACCCGGTGCAGGTCAGTCGAATTTCCTGTGCCTTTATCCGTGGGGTTCAGCGTGCCGGGGTCATTGCCACGGCTAAACATTTTCCGGGTCTCTACGCCACTGAGCATGACCCGGCCATTGCCTTGGCTGCCGTGCACGGCCCGCTGGAGTTGCTTGACGACAACCTCCAGGTGTTCCGACAAGTGATTGGAGCCGGTGTGCAAGCGGTGATGCCAGGCCCTGCGGTGTTCCCGGCCATTGACCCGGATCAGTCGGCCTCGACATCGGCCAAGGTCATTGCCTTGCTGCGTGACACGCTGGGGTTCGGCGGGCTGATCATTTCAGATGACCTGGACGCAGTGTCCATCCTGCGGGGTAATACCTTGACCGATACGGCCGTGGCTTCGCTGGCGGCGGGTGCGCATTTGTTGTTGGTGTCCAGCGAGTCAGGGCTCGATGCCATTGCCGAGGCGATTGTGAGCGCAGTGGATGAAGGAACGCTGGAGCGTCAGGTGTTGCTGGCGGCCTCTTTCAAAGTGCATCAGATGGCTTTAGCGCAGGCAGTCACTAACTGATTACCTCAGCACTTTCTCCGACTGGCAGGTATAGCAATATGTAGTCATTGTCGCCCCCATGTTCCGCGTACTGTCCCCACTCATAGGGGCTTGTGCCTTGCTATTCAGCAGGGCAGGCCCTCCTGACAAGGACGGACCTATGACCGATGCGTCAAACTATTACTATTCGGAAAATGCGATCAAAGAGCGTTTTCTGGCCCAAGTGAATGAGCAGTTTTTAGCCGGAACCTTAAGCCCGGATCAACGCAGTTGGTTAAATAAAGTGCTGCTTCAAACTGAAGATAGCCGCACCGGTCAGCCTGATCCGATGCATGTGTGCGAAGTTCTTTTTTATCGTGGCGCATCCAACACTCGCAAAGGGTATTTCAGAGGGGCCTTCACACTGTCCAAAGGGCTTAAAGACACGGATACCTACGTGTTGTTCTCGTTGGTCAACGGGCTGGAAACCTTTTCCAGTTGGCAGTCTCTGACTGAGACCTATCGTCAACACCTGAGCAACAGTAAAGCTCAAGTCATGCATTTTCTTCCAATGGATGCACGTCCGCATTTATTGAAAGCAGGTGATTTTAATGTTGTAAAACAACCGATATCGGGCTCTGTATTCGGGACCACCAGTTCTTTATTTGAGTCTGAGCGAACAATCGACCTGCAAAATGTCTTGGGTCTATTGTCGGGTGTGCCTTCTGCTCGAACAGTGGTAATTGAAAAACTTAATGCTCAGGCCAATGGGGCCCTGGAACCCAATGCCGCAGAAACCCAGAGCCGGGTGCACAACCCTGTAGCAGACCTAGTTTTTGAATTTTTTTTGAAGGGCAGTTTCTCCGGTCTACATGATTATGAGTTTTCTCGTTCTGCCAATAGCAGGGGCATAAAGGGGAAAAGTCGTGAAGTACTGGAGCTTGAGTTTCTACGTTCTATTGGACAGGTTTCTAACAATCTGGACAGACAACTTGAAGCATCGATTACCCAGTACTGGGATTCTCCCATCTATCCTGAGCTGAGTTTGCATGAGTGCACCAAACATGCCCTGCGAGATCGCTTTATGGATGCGCTGATGCAAGCCCGGCATGTCGGTTCAATGACCGAAAACGACTTCAACGCGGTGTATGAATGCGCGATGGGCATAGAGTCATCCAGCGTGAACTCGGCGACTCTGCACTTGGCGGGCGTAAAGGGTGATCCAATCCCTTTGGCGGGTTGGTATTGCTTTTTCATCGACAGTCACGAGCGCAGCTTACTGGTGATGGGGGATCAAGGCCTGAAGTTCTACAGAGACTGGTTCGATTTCACACGTGAGAACCTGCCTCGTTTTAAAGCCTTGCGATATGACACGTCCTTGAAAGAACTGCCTTTGTCTGAGGCCTCGTTAACCCGCTATATAAGTTTCAAGGACCGTGCCCGATTGGCAAAAGGCCTGCAACTGAATATTGAGTTTGGTTTACGGGCCATTGACTTGTTTGCGGTCTTGGCAAGCAGTGTACGCACACGAATGAGTGATGACATTAACGGGCTTACTTCCTTTCTGAAAAATACCGCCACTCAGATAAGTTCTTACACGTCCCAAGATTACGCCAGCTTTACACACTCTGTGCTGGACCAAGCGTCGGATATTCGTCTGCTGATAAATCCTGAACTGCTGGAGGGGGCTATTAATAATCGCTGGAGCTCACGTTTTTCCATCGGTGAAACTGCATTTGAAACCCCGACAGAAGCCATTGAACAATTAAAAGTGCCATTGTCCTTAGTCAGGGCGCGTCTTGAATCGTTACGTGATGATATAGGCTTTTTCCTTAAAGGTTTTCCAACAATTCGGACATGCGTCAAGGAACTCATGCAGGAGGATTGGGCGCTTATGGGCCGAGCGGGGCTGGTAGATGCTGAAGCCTTGAGGGTGATTGTATTTAGCGGTTCACAAGGCCTCAATCGGACGCCGCTCACCTCTCGCCCCATGATTGCCGTTTTTTTGGAAAACCTGACCGGTCATACATCATTGCCCGATGATAAAACACGGGTCACCTTTGAGCGTGTCGGCCAGGTCGATGGAAAAACCATCTCTCTGGATGCGGCAGAGTGTGCAGCCCTCCACCAACTGATGGCGGAAATTACCCGCGATTTCAGCCAAAAACTGGATCTCTATCTGAACTCGTTTTTCTATAGTCGATCGCCTGAGGTCGATATTTTTACGAAGGCAGATCGATTAGCTATTTTCAAATCCACGTTGATATGGGCAGGCGGCTATTACTTTTTCAGTTATAACGACTCGTTAGGCGTGCGCGAAGCCAGTTACATTGCGGGTGTTCAGACGCAACGAAAACGCGCTGAGCGAACTACCTTCTTTTACTTTGTTCCGGATGTCTACAGTGTGGTGCTGTACTCAGCGTCGGCTGGCATTAATGTTAATGTGGAAAACTGTTTTCTCATTACTGAGCGCGGAGGCCTGGAATCCGAATGTGCAGGGCATGTTATTTTTTGGTCGCCAGGTCATAAGTTTGAAGTGTTCGATACACTTGACGCCTGTCAGTCGGCATTAAATACGCGCCTGTTTGATAAAACAGATTGCATGACCCTATTGAATAACATCGAGAAAAACGCGCTGGGAAGCGTGTTCGGTCATCTGTCAGAGCTGTCAGGTGAGCAGGGCGCCTTGTTCAGTTTTTTCCTGATTGAAGATGACTATATGGATACCTTGTCACGCAGCTTTATTGATCAGCAAATCAGAGAGGTCGGTGTGGCTCTTATGGAGGGTGTCACAGCAAGATTGTCCAGTGAGGGCCTTGAAAATACCATTCAAAGCTACGTGGAGCGATTCCGCGAGAGTTTGGATGTGTCGACAATTATCCAGCAAGTTGATACCACACTATTTAAAAAGGCATTACCAATAACATTAGGTATGGCCACGGTTGACGAGCAAATTGAATATATACGTTTACTTGAACGTTACCGTGATGTGGTCAGAGACAATCATGATTATCTGTACGATATACCCGAGATCAATGCCTACGCCCTGGAGGCTCTCAAGGTTCAACTGGCTCTCGATTTTCCAGATCTCTCACTGACGCCAGATGAAATCACTATTACTCTGACACAAGTCATCAGCCCTGGTTGGTCAGCGGAAATAGCGGCCATGGGCTCTGCGGTTTCTCATGAGACGCAAACATTGACAGCATTTGCCCTGACCGGTTTCAGTCAATTGAAGGGCCACCTGAAAGCAAGCTCAACCGGTACGACACCCCTCCCGAGTGGCATTGATGAACACTATGTAAAGTCGCTTGTGCGCAAGTTGAACATTGGTGGCAAATACAGAACATTGCTGAAACAAAAACTTCACAATTCCGGCCGGGAGCGTGTTGGGCGCTGCGCACTATTTTACAAACAGCTGCCTCCTCACGCTCTGGAAGCAGCGTTCAGGGCAAAGCTGGAGCATACGTTAAGTGACAAAGCGTATAACTTTATAAAGCATGTTCTTGATATGCCAGATGCTGTTGCCCGCGAACCTCTCAACGGGACCCTCATCAGCATACGGCAGTTGAAATTGCTCGCCTCACCCGATTCAGAACCTGATCTTGTCAAGGGTATGTATTTAATTGCCCCCGTCTCATCAAGTGATGGCCCATTTATTTTGTGGACCTTGTATGCACAAGACTTTACGTTCAAGGAATATACGAACGAAGCCAGTTTTCTGATTGACCTGCGCTCGCGCGAAACTTTGCAGCAACGTGTTCTGAAACGACTGGACCCGCAGAACCGGAAAAAATATGACAACGGTGGCTTCAATGAACCGCACATTATTTACATTGGCCTGGATTTCTTTTCGTTTGATGTGTCCAGTACACCCGCTCCAGCGAGTATTTCAAACACACCCATTCAGAACAATCTGCTGTTGCAACTGTACGACGATAATTACGACCTGTTGATCGATTTGGCAGAACAGCAAGCGCTCTCCACAGAGGAGGCTGACTGGAAAACGTTCAAGGGCTTAATGTCTTTAGGCATTGATTCAGCAATGGGGCTTGTCGCACCTTTTTTACCGGCTGTGTTGAATATTCCCTTCTTTGTGGCACAAACACTTGGCCTGTTAAAGGCCGGGGGGAGGGCCGTGAGCAAACACCAGTGGGGCGAGGCGATCGAGACGTTTGTGACGGCATTTATGTTGTTGATTCCTGGCCCGAAAAGACAGCCAGACAATCGCTTGTTGCCCTTGCCTGAGTCACCTGTTCTCGAACAGGTTGACATTGACTCGCCGCTAACCCTGCCGCTACCCGAGCCAAGCCCGAAGGTCGATGACATCGTCATCCAAAAAAACATGTTTAATGCAAAACAGTTAGCGGCATTGGACGCCTACAGTGAGAACACTGTTTCACTGGATGCCATGGAGCATGAGGTTTCAACTCATCTGTATCACAGCAAGCCAAGAGGCCTGTATTACATCGTGTTGGCCGGCAAGGTATTTCGTGTCACTGAGTCTGAAAATCGCTGGAGAATATATTCAGGTGAAAACCGTGAAGGCCCTGCGGTCAAGTTGAATGCGTGGCAAAAATGGGAACTGGATCCCCGGGAACGTTTATTGGGCGGTGGTCCTGCTTATTCCAGGCATTCGAGTGGTCGTGATGTTCACGATTACACGATTCAGGCCCGAGGTATCAAGAGCATCCGACGGTTATCACCTGACAAAGCCTTGATGATTCAAATGGCTCATCAATTGGCCATGGAGTACCTGAGCGGAGCAAAGCAAACACTTACTGCGATGAAAGCACTGGATCCGCAAGCGCTTCAGTATCGTTTGTGGTTGGCTGATTACTTGAATATGCCGACGTTGACAGAGCGTCAGATTCTTACCGTGGATCTGGCTATCGACTTGATCTATACCCGCATGAGCAAGCCTTCCATGAACCCTGTCAATTCCGAGCGTTTCCTGCAGGTCAAGGCTAAAAGGCCGGACGATGGCGTTGTCGCGTTTATTGACCCGAATGACACACATAAATACGTGTACCTGACAGATTTTTTCTTCAATACCCCGTTTGACAACTTGAACGCGAGTGATCATGAATGGCTGGAAGCCACCTTGCCACCCTTTGACTTTAACAATCACTACCGGGCAGTCACATTGATCCATGAGTTGTCTCATCAAAAGTTCTTCACGGAAGATATTCAATACATGAACGTGGCCTATCCGTTTGTTGAGCTCTTGAAAAACAACCCCGCCTTTGGTGCTGTTTCCAAACAAAGAATAAGTGATCTTCAGCGCAATACCCTTTCCCTGACCACACCACGCGACAAATTGTTCTCCCGGGACGGCTCTGAGCCCCCGCTCGAAGCAAGCGCAGTAGAGCGTATTCTGTTCGTTACGGGCACCACGCGGTTGGACGATGCACGTGATGTGTTCTTGGCCGACCCGGTAAAACGAGCCAGCGTTATCCTTTCCAATGCCGACTCAATAACGCTCATCATCAGCCGTTTGGGCGGAAAATTAGATACCTATTTACCGGTGCAGGCTCCGACGCCTTGATTGCAATGCAAGTGGCATGGGGGGCAGAGTTCCTGCCCCCGTTTTTTTTTAAAAAAAACTGCAAGAAAAGACCCCCTCGCGTCACATACCCATAGAGCAGAGTTTTGCTTGTATTGCGGGCAGGCATTTACCCTGCCCGTGGTAGTGGCAGAGATGCCGCTGATCAATACAAAAAGTTATATAAAAATACATTTTAAGTATTATTAGCGAATAACGCCTTTTGATAGCATTTCCCCGCCGGTACACCGGACACACAGCGCATCTCACCCTGATTGGAGTCTCCATGTCCGGCGCCGACACTTCTCACAGTGAATACGTGGGCGGATTATTCCGCAGCCATTACCAATGGCTGTGCACACGCTTGCGCCGCCATCTCGATTCCAGCGCCCACGCTGAAGACATTGCCGCCGATACGTTTGTGCAGTTGCTGACTTCGCCCGGCGTAGTACCCATTCGCCAACCACGGGCGCTGCTGACCACCATTGCCCAGCGTTTGATGTACCAGCTGTGGCGCCGTCGCGATCTGGAGCGGGCTTATCTCGATGCCTTGCAACTGGATGACGTGTACGAAGCGCCTTCGCCCGAAGACCTGGCGCAGATGATTGAGGCGCTGCAATGCATTGACCAGTTGCTCGATGGCTTGCCGGCCAAGGTCAAGGCCACCTTTTTGCTGTCTCAGGTCAATGGCCTGACTTACCCTGAAATTGCCGCTGAATTGGGCATTTCCCAACGCTCGGTCAGTGACTACATGACCAAGGCAGTCAATCGCTGCCTGCGGGCTTGCCTGGAATGACATGAACATCGAAAACCAACACGACGACGTGATCGACAACGCGACTCGCTGGATTGTATTGCTGCGTTCAGGCCATGCCAGCGAGGCTGATTGGCAGGCTTACCGGCAGTGGCGCGCGCAAGACCCGCGGCATGAACAACTCTGTGCGCAACTGGAAACCCGTCTGGGGGTTTTTAAGGTACCGATTGCCCAAGGGGTCAGCGGCAAGGTGCTGCAACAGGCCCTGACTACCCCTGGCACCAGCCGCCGCAAACTATTACAAGGCGCGCTGGCCTGTACCGGTGTGGCGTTGGGTGCCAGCCTGTTGGTCAGCCAGCGCACCGCGCTGGGTGAGTTGACCGCAGACGTTTCAACCGGAACCGCTGAACGGCGTACGGTGAGCTTGCCCGATGGCAGCGAACTGTTTTTGAACGCCAAAAGCGCGGTTGATCTGGATTTCAGCGGCCCGCACCGGATCGTCCGATTGCTCGACGGGGAACTGCGGGTCAAGGTCGCCGTCAATCCGGCCACGCCTTTTCAACTGGTGACGCCGCAGGCGTTGGTCCACGTGTTGGGCAGTGATCTGACCGTACGTGAACGCGAAGGGCAGGGGCTGGTGGTGGCGCTCAAAGGCGCGCTGCAGATCGCTCGCCAGGGGCTGGAAACCCTGCAACTGCAAAGCGGGCATGAAGTCTCTTATGACCGCTACGGGTTTAGCCATGTACGCGTGATGAGCCTAGGTGCCGCCGCGTGGGTCGATGGTTTGCTCGAAGTGCGGGATGTACCGCTGGCGCAGATTATCGAGGCCTTGCGGCCTTATCGCGGCGGTGTGCTGCGTATCGACCCTGCGGTTGCCGAGTTGCGCGTCAGCGGCATGTTTCGGCTGGATAAAACCGAACAGGTGCTCGACACATTGGCGCGAACCTTGCCGATCCAGGTGCTGCGTCGCAGTGATTATTGGGTCACCGTCACCTCCGCTTAAGCGCAGTTCTAAGGACATAACCAAACGATCTGCAAGTTTTCTCGGCGCCAAACCACACCTCTCCCGTAAGCGCTGCGGGGAGCAGCGTTGTTCAGAGATTTAGGGAGAGTCACCTTGAGCGCGTCCAACACCTTTTCACATCGCCAGCTACGGGCTTTTGCCATAGGGCCTCTGGCGAGCCTGTTCCTGACCTGCGCCTATGCGGCCGAAGAAGCCCGCCAGGTCTACCACATTGCCTCCGGCCCGCTGGATGAAGTACTGCTGAACATCAGCCGTCAGAGCGGACAAGTCATTTCGTTTACCCCGCAACTGAGCCGTTATTCATCGGCGGCGATCAATGGCTCGTTGTCGGCGGAGCAGGCCGTTGGCGAGGCCCTGCGCGGCACCGGTTTGCAGCTGCAAGTCAGCCCGGACGGGGCGTTTATCATCAAAGAGGGCGCGGCCAGCGCTAACAAGGCCGGGACCCAAGCCCAGGACGCTGCGCCCACCACAGCCCTGGACCGGGTGGTCGCCATAGGCACCCGGCGCGCCAACGCCACGGCGTTGAGCAGCAGCGCCCCCGTGGATGTGATCAACAGCAAAGAGCTGGTGCAGACCGGCGCCGTGACCCTCAACCAGGCGCTGTTTCAGTTGCTGCCCTCGTTCAACTTTCCGCAAAACCAGAGCGCAACCCGTGGCCAAGACCCTAAAGGCGCTTCTTTGCGCGGCCTGTCCCCGGACGAAACACTGGTGTTGATCAACGGCAAGCGTCGGCATGCTTCGGCAGTGGTGAACTTGTCGGGCGGTGTGCCATTTATTGGTGCGCAGTCAGTCGACCTGGACATGATCCCGATCAGCGCCATCGACCACGTCGAAGTGCTGCGTGACGGCGCTTCTGCACAATACGGTTCGGATGCGATTGCCGGGGTGATTAACATCGTGCTCAAAGAGCGCGACAGCGGCGGGCAAATCAACACGCAATTGGGCAAATTTTCTCAGGGTGACGGCTTCAGCAAAACTGCTGATGGCTGGTACGGCCTGGGACTCCCTGGGGACGGCTTTCTAACCGTCAGCTTTAACGCGCTGAACAACAAACCGGACGATATCGGCGACAAGTATTTCGCTGATGGCCAAGTGCAAGACCCGCGCTGGGGTGGTGCAGGGCGTGACAAATACAACCTGGCGGCGAATGCCGAAATCGGCCTAAACGATCAATGGCGCCTCTACAGCTTCGCCACGTTCGGTCAGGACAAATCGGTCAACAACACGCCAAAGCTGCTGGCCAACAACCCGAACAACGTCACCGAGATCTACCCCAACGGGACTATCCCGAAATACCGCTACCGCTATGAAGATGGCGCACTGACGGTCGGCACCCGGTATGAAGACGACACCCTGGGCCGCTTCGACCTGAGCGCTACTTATGGCCGCGACGAACATGACGAACTGGCCTACAACACCCTCAACCCCAGTTTTGGCATCGCCAGCCCGACCAAATTCCAGATTGCGACGCTGATCAACGAACAAACCAACGTGGGTCTGGACTACGTCAAAGACTTGCCCGTGAACTGGCTGACCAACCCGCTGAACATCTCGGCCGGGATCGCCTACCGCAACGAGCGTTATCGCCTGGAGTCGGGTGATTCCGACTCCTATTCGTTTGGCGGAATCGACGGTGTGCAAGTGGGGGGCGTACAGGCCTCAGGTTTGACCCCGGACGATGCCGGAACCTACTCGCGGGATGTTGCCGGGGTGTATTTCGGTCTGGAAAACCAGTTAACAGAGAAGCTGCAACTGGGCCTGGCGGCGCGGACCGAGCATTATTCGGACTTCGGTTCGGCCACCACGGGCAAACTGTCGGCGCGGTATGACTTCACGCCCAAGGTCGGGTTACGTGCCACCGTCAACAACGCTTATCGCGCGCCAACCCTGGGCCAGATCGGCACCTCCTGGACCACCACCACCAACGTCGATGCCAATGGCAACCCGGTACTGACACGCATTTTGCCGTCCGACAACCCGGCGGCCCGCGCCTTGGGCGCTGAACAACTCAAGCCTGAGAAGTCGACCAACTACTCGCTGGGTCTGGTGCTGCGTCCTGTTGACCAAGCCTCTGTGACCATCGATGCGTACCAGATCTCCATCCGTGATCGGCTGCTGTTCAGCGGCGGTATTTCCGGGCCTGACGCCGAGCGCATTCTCACAGAGGCAGGCTACGGCCAGTACACCTGGGCGCAGTTTATGACCAACGCGGTCGACACCCGTACCCGCGGCGTCGACATCGTCGGCAAGTACAACTTTGACCTGCAACAGTACGGTTCGCTGGCACTGAGCGCGGGTTACACCCGTGCTAAAACCACCATTGAGAAGGTCCACGAGAACGCCAACGGTTTTGAAACCGTGACCCGTGAAAGCCGTGGTTACCTGGAGTATGGCTACCCTAAAGACAAGTTCGTGTTGGGTGCGATTCACCGCTACGGCCCATGGACCGTGGCCTTGAACGAAACCCGTTATGGCGAATACCGCAAGTTCGCCGCACAGGCCAGCGACTCGCAATACGATCAAACCTTCGGCGCTCAATGGACCACAGACCTGGACGTCAACTACGCCTTCACCAAGCAACTGCGCGTGTCGGTGGGCGCCAACAACCTGTTCAACAGCAAACCGGATGACTTTGACAGCCACCTGCGTCAAACCCCAAGCCAGAAGTACAGCTACCTGTCACCGGCGGCACCCGAAGGGACGTTTTACTACACCCGCTTGAGCTACGAGTTCTGATACGCGGTGGCGGGGCAACCCGCCACCACTTCAACCTTCGGTTTTCCCCGTCCTTCCTCCCTCTGTGTAACGTCCCGCTCATCGGCGGGGTTATGCGTCTGTACATTCAAAAATAAACATATATTTCAAATAGATAGCGCTTTTCAGCGCTCCTTTTCGCTGTCTTCACGATTATTTACTGCTTTTAAAATCAATGAATGCAATTGACAGGTGTATTTATTTGATCGAGCATTGCAATTAAATGATTTATAGATATCGCACAGCGATACGGAGATTAAATTGTACGATCCACTGGTCAATGCTCACCCAGGTGTCGGAGTGCCACATTCGTCTTCTTACTGGGTGGATACGGCAGGTACAGCGCCGCCAGATGACGGCCCGCTCAAGGGAGACATTGAGGTCGACGTTGCGATTATTGGCGCCGGTTACACAGGCCTGAGTTGTGCGTTGCACCTGGCCCGCGAGCACGGCATTCGCGCCGTGGTCCTGGAAGCCAATCAGGTGGCCTGGGGGTGCAGTGGGCGTAATGGCAGCTTTGCCCGTATCTCCGGCGGGCGAGTGCCGCTGGCGCAGTTGATCAGTCGCTACGGCGAGCACACCGCGAAACAGTATTTCGCCGAGATGACTGCCGGGCTGAACACCGTGCGTGGGCTGATCCGTGAAGGCCAGATTGATTGCGACGCGCAGCCGGACGGCGTGTACAAGGTCGCCAGCAACGCCAAGCATGTTGAATCGCTCAAGCGCGAAGTGGGGCTGTATCACGATGTACTGGGTTATGGCGCGCAACTGGTCAGCGCCGACCAGGTGCAAGTGGTGCATCGCGGTGCTGAGTCATTTGGCGCGCTGTACATGCCCGACGGTTTTTCAATGCACCCGTTGAAACTGGCCTGGGGCGTTCATCGCCTGGCCCGTGAGGCGGGGGCCACCGTGCACGTGGGTTCGCCGGTGGTCGACTGGACCAGCGCCAATGGCAGTCACCGGCTGGTGACGCCGGGCGGCGTGGTGACGGCGCGCAAGGTGGTGGTCGCCACCAATGGCTACACCTCCACGGCGCTTAATCGTGCAACCGCGGGGCGTGTGTTACCGGTTCACTCGCAAATTATCGTGACGCGCCCCCTCAGCGCTGAAGAAAAGCGCCAGACGCTGCCCGGCAGCGAGTGCATGTTCGATACCCGCCATCTGCTGTCTTACTATCGGCGTTTGCCTGACGACCGCATTTTGTTTGGCGGCCGCAGCGCCATTACCGGGCGCGAAGCCGAAAGCCCGAAGCACCGGCAAAACCTGCAGGACGCTTTGTCACGCAAGTTCCCGATGCTCGAAGGTATCCAGGTCGATTACAACTGGGGCGGCTGGGTCGCCGTCAGTGAAAGCTCGCTGCCATTTGTTTGCCAAGTGCCAGAGCTGGACAACGTGTTCGCCGGCGGCGGCTATGCCGGCAGCGGTGTTTCATTTTCACTGCAGGTGGGCAAGCGTCTTGCACAGATGGTCACCGGCGATCCGCATCCCACCGAGGTGGACTTTCTTCATCAATGCCCCAAGCGCTTCCCGTTCCAACCGTTTTTGCGCATGGGCCAGCGTATGGCCTATGCCTGGTATCGATTCAAAGACGCTTCATAACGACCACGGTTCCAGCGAAAAAGAAGCAACCCGTGCAGGTGTGACATTGCCTGCGCTCATTATAAAAAGAGTGATTCGGGCCAACACGGCCGGCGTTTTATTCAACTGTCTAATTACAACAAACTCAGGAGTTGAAAATGCGATTAATCAACACACCCATGGCCAGTCTTGCGCTGGCCATTACCTTCGGTGCAAGCGTGCACGCACAGGCGGCAGATACCGTCACCTTTGCGGGTTGGGGAGGGGCGCTACAGGATGCCGAGCGTACGGCGTATCTGAAGCCCGCGGAAAAAGCACTGGGCATCACCATCAAAGAAGACAACATGGACGGCCTTGCGGCGGTGCGCGCCCAAGTGATGTCGGGCAAGCCCAAGTGGGATGTTGTCGAACTGGCGTCCAATGATTGCGTGCTGGCCCAAGAGCAGGGGCTGACCGAGCCACTGGACTATTCAGTGATCAGTACCGATGGCGTGGCCTCGAACTTCTACGGCAAAAACTGGATCGCCAGTAACGCCTATTCCACCGTACTGGCCTGGGCAAAAGATGCCACAGGCCCGACCCCGAAGAACTGGCAAGAGTTCTTTGACCCGTCAATCAAGGCTTCGCGCTCCTTGTACCGCCAGCCTTACACCACGCTGGAACTGGCGTTAATCGCCGATGGTGTTTCACCCAAACAACTCTACCCGCTGGATATAGACCGGGCGTTCAAGGTGCTGGAGCGCATCAAGCCACAAGTGGTCAATTGGTGGCGCAGCGGCACCGACTCTGCACAACTGTTGCGCAGCCGCGAAGTGGACGCGCTGTCCATCTGGGCGTCGCGGGTTGATGAGTTGAAAAAGTCCGGTGAGAACGTGGACTACACCTATGACCATGCCTTGCTGGATTACGACTGCGTCGTGGTGCCAAAAGGTGCACCGAACAAAGCTCTGGCGATGAAACTGATCGCCGAAATCATGAAACCCGAAAGCCAGGCAACCCTGGTCACCGTGATCCCCAACCCGCCGATCAACGTCAAGGCCTACGACACCGGCATTATTCCTGCAGACATGGCGGCCACGTTGCCGACGGCTCCGGCCAATATCGACAAGGTGGTGTTCTTCGATCCGGTCTGGTGGCAAGCCCACCAAGCTGAGGTTCAACGTCGCTACGACCTGTTCATCCAGAATTGAGAAGGCCGTGACCATGATCAGTTTCAAGAAAAGCCTGTTGTGCGGGGCGGTCATCGCTTCTTTGGGCTGGGGCGCCAGCTTTGCCGTCCTCGCTGACACCCTGACCTTTGCTGGTTGGGGCGGAGCCTTGCAGGACGCCGAGCGCAAAGCCTACCTCGAACCCGCCGCCAAGGCCTTGGGCGTGACTATCCGCGAAGACAACATGGATGGCCTCGCGGCGGTGCGTGCCCAGGTGATGTCAGGCAAGCCCAAATGGGACGTGGTGGAACTGGGCAGCACCGAGAGCGCCCAGGCTCAGCTGGAGGGGCTGGCCGAGCCGCTGGATTACAGCGTGATTGATGCCACCCATGTCGATAAGTCCGTGGTCAGCAGCCACTGGATTGCCAGCCATGCCTACGCCACCGTGGTGGCCTGGGCTGAAGACACCGGCGCGCCGGTAGCGAAAAACTGGCAACAGTTCTTCGACCCGCAGTTCAAGGGGGCAAGGGCCTTGTACCGCCAGCCGTGGCTGACCATGGAAGCGGCCTTGTTGGGCGACGGGGTTGCGCCCAAGGACTTGTACCCGCTGGACGTGGAACGGGCGATCAAGGTGCTCAACCGGATCAAGCCGCAGGTGGTTAACTGGTGGAGCGCGGGCGCGGATTCGGCGCAGTTGTTGCGCAGCCGTGAAGTCGATTTTCTGGCTATCTGGAATGGCCGGGTCAACGAGGTCAAGGCCAGCGGTGAGAAGGTCAACTACAGCTTCGATGGCGCGCTGTTGAGCCATGACTGCCTGATCATCCCCAAAGGCGCGGCGAACAAGGCGCAGGCCATGAAACTCATCGCCCACATCATGCAGCCCGAAAGCCAGGCCACGCTGGCCACGTTGATTCCGTACTCCCCGGTCAATAGCAAGGCGTATGACTTGCCGATCATTACTGACGAACTGGCCGCGCGGTTGCCGACCTCGCCTCAGAACATCGACAAAGTGGTCACCGTGTCGCCCGAATGGTGGGTTAAGAACCAGGCGGCGGTTCGCCAGCGGTTCGCCCTGTTCCTCGCCAACTAAGCAGTGGGGTGGGACGCCGCTGGCGTCCCGTCTACGAAACAAGGGCGCCTGACGTCCGTATGTGCCGAGTGTGAATATGTCCGAAGAACACAAACTTTCGATGTCGATCGATATCGAAAAGCTGACCAAGACCTATGACAGTTTTGCCGCGCTGGATGATGTTTCGCTATCGATCAAAAGCGGTGAGTTTCTGTCGTTGCTGGGCTCCTCCGGCTCTGGCAAGACCACGCTGCTGATGGCCTTGGCCGGGTTCGTTCGCCCGGATGCAGGGAGTATCCGTTTTGGCGGGCGCGAGATGATCTTCGAGCCACCGCACAAGCGTGATGTGGGCATGATGTTCCAAAGCTACGCGTTGTTTCCGCACATGAACGTGTTTCAAAACGTCGCCTACCCGCTGAAGTTGCGCGGTTACAAACGTGCCGACATCCGTCAGCGGGTCGAGCAGGCGTTGGCCACTGTGGAGCTGGACCACTTGATCGAGCGCGGCATTACCGAAATGTCGGGCGGCCAGCGCCAACGCATCGCGCTGGCCCGGGCGATTGTTTTCGAGCCAAAAATCCTGCTGATGGACGAGCCGCTGTCGGCCCTGGACAAACGCCTGCGCGAAACCATGCAACTGGAGCTGCGCCGTCTGCACGAGCGCCTGGGCATGACCGTGGTGTACGTTACCCATGACCAGCGTGAAGCGCTGACCATGTCTGACCGGATCGCGGTCATGAGTAAAGGGCGGATCCGCCAGATCGACACTCCGGTCAATCTCTATGAGCGCCCGGCCAACCGCTTTATTGCGGAGTTTGTCGGGGAGTCGTCGTGTTTGCCGATCACCTTGCAGGGCGGCCAGGCACTGTTTCAGGGCCGGGCTTTGCGCGGCGCCAACGCTGCCGGTGGTTTAAAGAACCCGAGCCTGGTGGTGCGTCCGGAAAAACTGCAGTTCGTCCCGGCCGAGGCCAGCGATTACAACCTGTTGCGCGGTCATGTGGCCGACGTGATTTTCCAGGGTGAAAGCCAGTTGGTGCAGATTGATCTGGGGGAGGGCATGTCGGTGGCGATTCGTCGGCCCACCAACAGTTCCGAAGGCAACCGCCTGCCAGCCCGCGGCGATGCCGTGGTGCTGGGCCTGCACGTACAGGACACGCTGCTGGTTGGAGATGATCAATGAGCAGCGACCTTTTCGATGCGCTCAACGCGCGCGACCTGCGCAAGGCGCAAAGACGTGAGCGCTGGTACTTGTTCGGCTCCGGGCTGCCGGCCTTGCTTTTGGTGCTGCTGACGTTTGTGCTGCCGATTGGCTGGCTGTTCTGGCTGTCACTGTTCAATGCCGACGGGCAATTATCCATAGAGAACTACACCCGGCTGCTGGAACCGATCTATGTGCTGACGTTTGTGCAGACCTTCAAGACCGGGATCATTGTGACCATCGCCTGCGTGCTGATCGGTTATCCCTACGCGTACTTCATGATCAAGGGGCCGCGCTGGCTGGCTAATGTGGCCATGGCGCTGTTGCTGGTGTCGCTGTGGACGTCGTTGCTGGTGCGCACCTATGCCTGGCTGATCATTTTGCAGCGGCGCGGCATCGCCAATGACTTATTGATGAGCCTGGGCATTACCGATGCGCCGCTGCCGCTGGTGTACAACCTGACCGGCACGGTGATTGGCATGGTCCACATCATGTTGCCGTTCATGATTTTGCCGCTGTATGCCGCCATGAAAAGCATCGATCCGATCTACAGCCAGGCCGCCGCCGCGTTTGGCGCGTCACCGTCGCGGGCCTTCCGTGATGTGTTTCTGCCGCTGTCGGGGCCGGGGCTGGCCGCCGGTGCCACTTTGGTGTTTGTGATCACCCTGGGGTTCTACGTCACACCGGCGTTGTTGGGTGGCGGCAAGGTGCAGATGATCTCGATGCGGATCGAAAGTGACGTCTCCATGTACGCCAACTGGGGTGCGGCGTCGTCCCTGGGTGTGGTGCTGCTGTTGGCCACGTTGCTGATCCTGTTCATTGTCAAAAAGAGCGCGGGCCTCGGCCGGCGCAGCGAGTGAAATCATGGTCCGACTAAAACAAAACCTGATGGCAGCGGTGCGCGGCTCCTGGCTCTATGTACTGGTGTTGGCGACCATGATTTTCCTGGTGCTGCCCACCTTGATCGTGATCCCGATGTCGTTCTCGGATGCGCGCTACCTGAGCTTTCCGCCCAAGTCGTTCAGCATTGAGCCGTTCTTCAAGTATTTCGCTTCGCTGGAATGGCGCAGCGCAACCCAGGTCTCGCTGATTACGGCATCACTGGTGATGGTGCTGGCGACCACCTTGGGCACCGCGGCGGCGTATTCGCTGCACGTGACCCAGTCGAAAGTCTCGGGGGTGCTGCGTGGCTTGTTGATGGCGCCGATGATTGTGCCGACCATTTTCATCGCCATTGGCCTGTTCTTTGTCTATGCCAAGTTTGACCTGAACAACACCATTCCCGGCCTGGTGCTGGGGCATACATTGCTGGCGCTGCCTTACGTGGTGATCAACGTCAGCGCCGGGTTGCGCAGCTACGACATGACCCAAGAACAGGCCGCCTGCATTCTCGGCGCTACCCGGCTACGGGCGTTCTTTGACGTGACGTTGCCGCAAATCCGCTTTTCCGTGATTGCCGCTGCGATGTTTGCCTTTGCCATTTCCCTGGACGAAGCGGTGATCTCGCTGTTTATCAGTGGCGGCGACACGTCGACCTTGACCAAGCGGATGTTCAGTTCGCTGCGTTCCGAGATCGATCCCTTGATCGCGGTGGTGGCGACCTTGATGACATTCTTGTCGATCATCATGCTGTGCATCAGCATCATGGCCAAGCGCAAGGCCGGGAGGGCCGTTGAATGAGTGAGGTCAATCTGCGCCTGCGCCATGCCAGCAGCGAGTGTGTCGAGTTCTTCTGGAATGGCCGTTCCCTGCAAGGGCGCAAGGGCGAGAGCCTGGCGGCTGCGCTGCTGGCTAACGGTGTTCAGACACTCGCCTGGACGCGTAAATCCCATCGGCCGCTGGGTTACTCGGGCAGCTACGTGGCCGGGGTGCTGGCCAGGGTCGACGGGGTACCCAATGTGCGGCTGGATCTGCTGGCGGTCACTGCCGGGGTGCAGGTTGAGATGCAAAATTGCTGGCCGGGCCCGGCGTTCGACGTGCTGCGCCTGTCAAGGCTGATTCCTGACCGTTGGCTTCAGGGCGGCTTTGAGCACACCAATCTGGTGCCCAGCGGTTCGCCGCTGTTTCAGCGCTGGGAAGCGCTCTTGGCGTTCCTCGCCGGAGTCGCCAAACCGGCCGAGCGAACAGCTGAAGTGGCTGTGCCCCAAGGCCAGTATGTGAGCAGTGACGTTTTGGTCATCGGTGGCGGGCCTGCGGGCTGTGCCGCCGCCAATGAAGCGGCACGGGCCGGGCGCAGCGTGGTGTTGGTGACCCGTGCCCATCAACTAGGCCGTTATGCGCAAAGCGCCGGGCAGCCAATACCGCAACTGGATGAGCGAGTGCAACGAGTGACCGGGGTTGAGGTGTTTGGGGCTTACCGGGAAGGGCAATTGTTACTCGGTGCGCCCCACGACCCGGCGCAAGGCGCCTTGGCCTTCGAAGCCGATGACGTGGTACTGGCCACCGGGCGGCGTGCTTGCCCGCCGGTGATCCCCAATATGTGGCTGCCCGGCGTCATGGATGCGCGCACCGCGTTGATCATGGCCCACGAACAGGCAGTGGCACCCGGTGCGCGTGTAGTGGTGGTCGGTAATGGCGATCAAACCGCCCATGCCAATCGTTTGCGTGAGCTGGGGGTCAATGTGGTGGCGGTCAAAGCCATTAGCGAATTGCGCCGTGTGCTGGGGCGCAACGCGGTGTCGGCGGCACTGTTCGAGCAACCGGTCGCCTGCGACGCGCTGGTCCACGCCGGGCCGTGGCTGGTTGATGCCAGCCTGACGTTCCAGAGCCGCGCCGAAGGGCTGCTGCAATTGCGTGAGCAGCGCCAAAGCCGCCTGCGCACGGTTGGCTCGGCGGCTGAACCTGATCAACCGCTGCCGGTGGCAGCAAGTACGCGCTACAAGGCGTTGTTGTGTCCGTGTTTTGATGTGTCCTGCCACGAGGTCGAGGCCTTGATCGAGCAGGGCATCACCGACCTTGAGGTGATCAAACGCCTGACCTCCTGCGGCATGGGGCCGTGTCAGGGCCAACCTTGCTGGGACTTGCTGCGCGCTCTGGTCAGCGCCCGCAGCGGGATCCCGTTGCACACCTTGCCAAGGCCGACCCTGCGCCCGCCACGGCGTGCCCTGAGTGTCGCGCAAGCGGCCGGTCTGGCCGATGTTGTGGAGCCTCTGCAATGACCCCTACTCACCCTTTGCCTGCACAGGCGTCGATCATCATTGTTGGCGCAGGGATCCAGGGCCTGTCGCTGGCCTTCAATCTGGCTGAACTGGGCGTGCGCGATGTGCTCGTGCTTGACGCCGGTTATTGGCAGGGCGGCGCCTCGGGTCGCAACGGGACGTTGATTCGCGGGGCGTTCAGTTCACCGGAATGGACGCGCTTCTTCGCCCATTCGTGTCACTTGTGGCAAGGCTTGTCCAAGCGCCTGGGCGAGAACGTCATGTACTCGCGCCGTGGCTACAGCATGATCGGCGAGCGCAGCAGCACGGCCGCCATGCTTGACCGCACCCTTGAGGTGCACAAAGCCTGCGGCATCAACTCAAGTCTGTTGAACGCTGCGCAACTGCGTGAAGTGCTGCCGGCGCTGGCACACCAGCGGGTCAGCGCGGCATTGCACCTGCCCGACAGCGGGGTCGCGCCGCACCATGCCGCCATGTACGCCTATCGCCAGGCCTGCGAGGCGCGTGGCGTGAGCATTCGTTACCGCACCGAGGTCAGCGCCATCGACCGCAGCGCCGGGCGGGTGACCGGCGTTCGTGTGGGTGAACAGCGCATTGCCACCGACACCCTGGTGCTGGCTGGCGGTGCCGAAAGCAACCGGTTGGCGCAATTGGCCGGGGTGCCGCTGGACGGCTACCCGATGCGCCTGGAAGCCATGGCGCTGGAGCCGATGCGGCCCTTGATAGGCCCTGCCGTGGCATTGCTGGACCGGCTTTGTTACATGCACCAGACCGCACGCGGCGAAGTGGTGGGCGGCGCAGAAGTTGCCGAACGCCCGCAAAACACCTTGAATGCCGACGTGCCGGTGATGGCCGCGACTGCCAAAGCGTATCTGGAGATGTTTCCTCAACTGGGGCATGCCCGTATCTTGCGGCAATGGGCCGGGCTGGTGCATATATCCAAAGATTTTGGCCCGCTACTGGGCGCGCACAATGCCTTGCCGGGTTTGTTTATCAGCGCTGGCTGGTGCTACGGTCACGCCGGCGCACCGGCCGCCGGTGAATTTCTGGCCAAGGCCATCGTCAAGGGCGTGGTGGATGAGCGTATGCGCCCGTTTGCCGTCGACCGTTTTGAGCGTAACCAAGCCGTGGTAGAGCCCGGTATTGTATTGAGTCATTTTGAATAACCAACCGTGCTTGAGCCCCAAGCCGGCTCTCGAATTTACGCACCGTGATCGACATGCCTCGCGGCACACAAGGAAACAACCATGAGTTCTCTGGAAGACTCGCCACTCTTCATTACCGCCTTGTCCAAAGGTCTGTCTTTGCTGACCGCCTTTCGCGCCGGGCGCCCCAGCATGAGCCTGATTGAACTGGCAGAAGCGACCGGGCTGAACAAAAGCGCCGTGCAGCGTTCGGCGTTCACCCTTGAGGCGCTGGGCTATCTGTACAAGGACCCGGTCACCAAGCGCTTTCGCCTGGCCCCCAAATCCCTTGACCTGGGCACCGGCTACCTGCAAACCAGTGAGCTGATCGAACGCGCCAACCCGTACCTGCATGAGCTCAACCGGGATGTCGAAGAGAGCTGCAACCTGCTCGAACCCTGCGGCCTGGACATGCTCTATGTGGCGCGTTTTCCCAGCCACAAACAGATTGCCATTCACATCCCGCTGGGTCGCCACCTGCCCATGTACTGCACCTCGGCAGGCCGGGCTTATCTGGCGGCGCTGCCGGAGCATGAGGCTGACGCGATCCTGGTCGCCTCCGAACGCAAGGGCTACACCCCCAACACTGTCACCGACCTTGATCAACTGCGCGCCATCGTCGCCGAGGCCCGTCACGACGGCTACGCCTACGCCCTCGAAGAGTATTACGCCGGGGATATCAGCGTGGCCGCGGCGGTGGTCAATGCCGATGGTTACCCGCTGGGGGCCGTGAACATTTCGGTGCCGTTCAGCCGCTGGAACCTGGACGACGCCCGAAAACAACTGGCCCCCAAAGTGATCAACACCGCCCGGTCCATCGCCAGCGCGACACGCAGTTTGCGCCCGGCGGGCTAACCCCCAGGGCAATCCTTTTACCTGACACGCACTGCTGCGGGCCTGGCCCGCGGTATAGGTGCCGCTTTGCCCGGCCTCAGGGCCCAACTACAAGGAGACAGCGATGAGTCAAACCATGAAGGCTGCCGTACTGCACGCCGTGGGTGAGCCACTGCGGATCGAACAGGTGACAATCCCGACCCCGGGGCCCGGTGAAATCCTGATTCGCATCGTTGCCTGTGGCGTCTGCCACAGCGACCTGCATGCCATGGACGGTGACTGGTCGGATTTGCCCACCTTGCCGCTGGTCCCGGGCCATGAAATCACCGGCCATGTCGCCGCCCACGGCGCCGGCGTGACTGAGCCCGCCATCGGCACAGCGGTCGGCATGCCCTGGATGTACAGCGCCTGCGGTACCTGCGAGTTTTGCCTGGGCGGCATGGAAACCATCTGTGAGCAGCGGGAATCCACGGGCTACAGCAAGCAGGGCGGATATGCCGAATACATGATTGCCCCGGCGGCATTCGTCGCCAGCATCCCCTCCGGTGCCGACCTGTACGCCCTGGCGCCGATTCTGTGCGCGGGTGTCACCACTTATCGCGGCCTGATGCGCTCGCGGGCCCGGCCGGGGCAATGGGTGGCTGTCATGGGCATCGGTGGCCTGGGCCACGTTGCTGTGCAGTACGCCATCGCCATGGGCTTGCGTGTGGCGGCCATTGATGTGTCGGCCGACAAGCTCGAACTGGCCCGCAGTTATGGCGCCGAGTGCCTGATCAATGCCCTCGACAACCCGGTGGCAACACTTAAGTAACAGATCCCCGGTGGCGTGCACGCGGTATTGGTGACCGCCACGGCCAATGCCGCTTTTGAGCAGTCGATCAAGATGCTGCGCCCCGGTGGTACAGCGGTGTTTATCGGCTTGCCTGGGGGCGATGCCGACACGGTTCGCGCTTCCATTTCCAGCATCAGCGGCTGGGAGCTGTCGATCACCGGCTCCAATATCGGCACCCGCCAGGACCTTAACGAGGCGGTGGCGTTTGCCGCCCGTGGCCAGGTCAAGGCACAGATCAGCCTTGAGCGCCTGGAAGACATCAACGACATCTTTGAACGCATGCGCCGGGGCCAACTGGTCGGGCGCACGGTCCTGAAAATCGCCTGACCTGAACCTTTAATCCTCAACAGGAGTTAGCACCCATGACCATTACTCGCCTGCAACCCAATCCGGGCCTGCTCAGCCATGCGCTGGTGCACAACGGTATTGTCTACATCACCGGCCAGGTCCCGGCCGACCGCACTCAAGACGTCGCCGGGCAGACCGCGCAGGTTCTGGCGCGGATCGACGCCTTGCTCGCCGAAGCCGGCTCGGACAAGTCACACATTCTGTTCGCACAGATCTGGCTCAAGCATGCGGTTCAGGATTTTGCTGCCATGAATGCCGTCTGGCGTGAGTGGATTCCGCAGGATGCATTACCGGCACGCGCCACAGTCGAGGCCAATATGGCTGCCGACAACATTTTGGTTGAAATCGCCTTGCAGGCAGCCGTCAAGGCCTGAGCCATTTAATACGGCCGGGCAAGGGCTGCTTGCCCGGCATGGGAGAGTCGTAATGGGCAGTATCGTTCCTCATTTGATCAACGGTGTGCGGGTCCAGGGCACTGGCCGCACCGCCGACGTTTACAACCCGTCCACGGGCGCGGTGAGCAAGCAAGTGGCCCTGGCCGACGCGGCAACCTTGCAGCAGGCCATCGAGGCCGCCAAGGCGGCGTTTCCGGCCTGGCGCAACACGCCACCGGCCAAACGCGCGCAGGTGATGTACCGCTTCAAGCAGTTGCTTGAGGAACACGAAGCGGCGATTGCCCTGATGATCAGCGAAGAGCACGGCAAAACCCTCGAAGACGCGGCGGGTGAACTCAAACGCGGGATTGAAAACGTCGAATTCGCCTGTGGCGCGCCGCAACTGCTAAAGGGCGATTACAGCCGCAACGTTGGCCCTGGCATCGATGCCTGGAGCGACCTGCAACCGCTTGGGGTGGTGGCGGGCATTACGCCGTTCAACTTCCCGGCCATGGTGCCGTTGTGGATGTACCCGCTGGCGATCGTCTGCGGGAACTGCTTCATCCTCAAACCCTCGGAGCGCGATCCGAGTTCGACCTTGTATATCGCTGAATTGCTGATTCAGGCGGGCTTGCCCAACGGCGTGTTGAGCGTGGTGCATGGCGACAAGGAAGCGGTAGATGGCCTGATCGAGTCTGTGCATGTCAAAGCCCTGAGTTTTGTCGGTTCCACGCCGATTGCGCAATACATCTACAGCGAGGGTACCCAGCGCGGCAAACGCGTCCAGGCATTGGGCGGGGCAAAAAACCATTGCGTGGTGATGCCCGACGCGGATCTGGACAATACCGTCGGCGCCTTGATGGGCGCAGCCTATGGCTCTTGCGGTGAGCGCTGCATGGCCCTGTCGGTGGCGGTGTGTGTGGGCGACGCAGTTGCCGATGCGCTGGTAGCAAAACTGCTGCCTCAGATCCGTGGACTGAAAATTGGTGCGGGCACTTCCAGCGGCCTCGACATGGGGCCGTTGGTCACCGCTGCGGCGCGGGACAAGGTCAAGGGCTACATTGATGCGGGCGTTGCCCAAGGTGCTGAGCTGGTGGTGGATGGCCGTGACTTGCAGGTGCAAGGGCACGAAAACGGCTTCTTTGTCGGCGGTACGCTGTTCGACCGGGTGACCGCGCAGATGAGCATCTATACCGATGAAATCTTCGGCCCGGTATTGTGTATCGTCCGCGTGGGCAGCCTCGAAGCCGCCATGCAACTGATCAATGAACACGAATACGGTAACGGCACGTGCATCTTCACCCGCGACGGTGAAGCGGCCCGGTTGTTCTGCGATGAAATCGAAGTGGGCATGGTCGGGGTTAACGTCCCGCTGCCCGTGCCAGTGAGCTACCACAGCTTTGGCGGCTGGAAGCGCTCACTGTTTGGCGATCTGCACGCCTATGGCCCGGACGGGGTACGTTTCTATACCCGGAAAAAAGCCATTACCCAACGTTGGCCGCGCCGTGCCAGCCACGAAGCGGCGCAGTTTGCCTTCCCCAGTAACCATTGAGCCGAGTGAACACAATGAACAATGCACTGAAGTTTTATATCGAGGGCCAATGGCTTGAGGCCGAGTCTGGAGAGACGCTTGAGGTGGTTGATCCCTCAACCGAACAGGCCTTTATCAAGATCGCCGTGGGCAATGCCGAGGATGTGAACAAAGCTGTGGCAGCGGCCCGCAAGGCTTTCCCGGCGTTTTCGGTGAGCAACGTTGGTGAGCGTTTGGCACTGCTGGAAGAGATTTTGCGGGTCTACAACCTGCGCTATGACGACCTGGTCCAGGCCGTCAGCCAGGAAATGGGCGCGCCGCTGCATTTTGCCCGCGACGCGCAGGTCTGGAGCGGTCGTGCGCACCTTGAGTCGACCATCAGCGCGCTGAAGTCGTTCACGTTCAGCGAACAGCACGGCACCACCCGTGTGGTGCGTGAAGCCATCGGCGTGTGTGCGCTGATCACGCCGTGGAACTGGCCGCTCAACCAAATCGTCTGCAAAGTCGCTCCGGCCATTGCCGCGGGCTGCACCGTGGTGCTCAAACCGAGTGAAATCGCACCGTTGACCGGCATCATCTTTGCCGAAATTTTGCATGAGGCGGGCGTGCCGGCCGGGGTATTCAACCTGGTCAATGGCACCGGGCCGGATGTCGGCCAACCCATGAGCAGCCATCCGCAGGTCGACATGGTTTCGTTCACCGGCTCTACGCGTGCAGGCATCATGGTCGCCAAGTCGGCAGCCGATACGGTCAAGCGTGTGGCTCAGGAACTGGGCGGCAAGTCGGCGAATATCCTGCTGGAAGACGCTGACTTTGAGGTCGCTGTTGCCAAGGGCGTGCAGGGCTGTTTCTCCAACTCGGGGCAATCGTGCGACGCGCCGACGCGCATGCTGGTCCCGGCGGCGCAGCATGCCCAGGCGTTGGAAATTGCCAAACGTACAGCGCAGCAACTGGTCACCGGCAGTCCGCGTGATGCCAACACCAACCTGGGCCCGGTGATCAGCGCGGCGCAGTTCGACAAGATTCAGGGTTTGATCCAGGCCGGGATCGAGGAGGGCGCCACTCTGGTGGCCGGTGGCCTGGGCCGCCCGGAAGGGTTGGACAAGGGCTATTACGTGCGTCCCACAATTTTCGGTAACGTACAGCCGAGCATGACCATCGCCCGCGAAGAGATATTCGGGCCGGTGCTGTCGATTCTGCCTTACGACAGCGAAGAGCAAGCCATCGAAATCGCCAACGATACCGTTTACGGCCTGGCCGCCTATGTGCAATCCACCCATCTAGAACACGCCCGCGCCGTGGCCGGGCGCATGCGTGCAGGTTCGGTGTACCTGAACTACCCGGACTGGGACACCTTTGCGCCGTTTGGTGGCTACAAACAGTCGGGTAATGGCCGCGAATATGCGGGCTGGGGCATCCACGACTTCCTGGAAATCAAGGGCGTGGTGGGCTGGGGCAACTAAGCACTTGGCTTAACCCGGTGGGAGCGGGCTTGCCCGCATCGCGAGCAAGCCCGCTCCCACATCAAGGTGCCACTTGATACATGGACAGGAACTGATGCTATTCATGCCTTGCTGGTTCATGGCGTGCCATTTCTTCCGTGCAGGAGGTAGCCTGATCGCTGACTCAAACGTTCGTAATAGTCGCTGACGGCCGGGAAGTCCGGGTGTGCAAGCGGCGTTTCGAACCAACGATTAACCGACAGGCCGATGGGGATGTCTGCAAGGGAAAATTCGTTGCCTGCAACGTAGGCCCCGGTTGATGCAAGCTGCCTGTTGAGAATCTCCATGTGCCTGGACCAGTCATTGCACGCGGCAGCCAGCGCCTGGCTGTCCTGATGCTCTGGCGAATGCCTGACCAGCGACATAAAGGCATAACTCCACGACTTGTTGAGATCCGACGCTTGCCAATCGATCCATTGGTCCACGCGGGCTCTGGCTTTCGCTTCGTGGGGGTAAAGGTTGCTGGCGTTGGAGCGGGCAGCCAGGTAGCGAATGATCGAGTTTGATTCCCACAGAATGAAATCGTCATCCTGAATGACCGGCACCATGGCATTGGGATTCAGTGCCAAAAACTCAGCGGTGCGCGTCGATTTGTAGCCAGTCCCCCAATCCTCCCGTTCAAAGGGTATTTCCATCTCGGCGCAGGCCCAGAGTACTTTGCGTACATTGATCGATGATGCCCTACCCATTATGCGTATCATTCCAGGCCCTTCTCGTTGGAGGCTATTGGTGTCGACACTTCGGTATATTCCACATTGGCCCGATTGCTTCAAGCCAAATCACTGTGGTTGGTGGGATTGATACGAAACCCGGGCTCCCTCTTTTCAAACATAAAATAAATGATTGATTCCTAAGGCCCTGTAGGAGCGAGCTTGCTCGCGATCTTTTGAACTTGATCTGGCTTGTGACCTTGATCTAAGAGGCCCCGTTAAACCACGCTGGCCGATCGCAGGTGTTGCGCAGTTGCTAAGCCGCAGCAATGGATATGTACCCAAGAATACCGAGGTGGATGGTTTCACGGCTGCACGCAGCCGATCGCAGCCTTCGTACCTCGTCAGCGACTACAGTGTCCTGTTTGCTGCGCGACAGCGCGGCGTCGTAGACGGGGCGGCAACTCCTATCAAACACAAAATAAGTGATTGATTAAAAGGTCCTGTAGGAGCGAGCTTGCTCGCGATCTTTTGATCTTTGCCGCCAGACTCTACGGCTGCCGCGCAGCCGGACGTAGCCTCGCAAGACTCGTCAACTGCTACAAGAACCAGGCAACCCTGTGGCTGTTGATCCAAGGAACAATTCCCACGGTATTTAGAAGCTGTACTTTGCCGTGATGCTGAAGTTACGCGGGTCGCCGTAAACGTCGTAGGGGCTCCAGGTGCTGTTGCTGGCGATACCCTGGTAGTACTTTTTGTCGAACAGGTTGTTGATGTTCAAGCGGGTATCCAGGTGCTGGTTCACCTTGTAGCCCGCCATCAGCCCAACCAATGCATAGGTTCTTTGCTCGATGTGATATTGGCCGAACGTTGAGTTGCTGCCTTTGTTGAAAATGCTGCTCTGGCTATACAGGTTGGCCCCGACGCGCCATTGGTTGAGCTCACCCGGCAGGGTGTAAACCGTATTGAGCTTGAACAGGTGGCGCGGCACGTCGGTATCGAACAGTCGGCCTTCCTTGTTGTGATCAGCATCCTTGCGGTACTTGGCTTGGGCAAAGGTGTAGCCTGCGCCGATTTGCCAGTCCGGGGTCAAGGCGCCGATCAACTCCAGGTCAATGCCCTGGCTGCGGACTTTGCCTGCGGCTTCGTAGCAATACACGCCGTCATCGCTGCGGGCGCATTGGGACTGGTTGTCGAGCAAGGCCGCCCGGTTCTCCTGATCAATCTGGAAGAAGGCCGCGCTGACGTTCAGAGCACCATCGAAGTATTCGCCCTTGATCCCGATTTCGTAGTTCTTGCCAACGATAGGCTTGATGACAGAGTTGTCATTGGCCACTTCGCTTTGCGGCATGAAGATGTCGGTGTAGCTGGCGTAGACCGAATGGTTGGCGTCCAGTTCATAGATCACTCCGGCATAGCGGGTCAGGTTGCGCGTGACCTTGTAATTGCTGTTGGTGTAGTAATCGTCGTTCAACTGATCGTAGATCGACGTGGTGTCGTACCAGTCCAGACGAGCGCCGAGGATCACTTTTAACGGGTCGCTGATACTCCAGCGGGTGGTCACGTAGAGGCCTTCCTGGTCGATGTTTTCGCTCAGGTTGTAACTGTCAGGCACATAGGGTTTGGGCACGCTGTGGGGGTCGAAGTTGATGATGTCGGCCACCGGAATAAACATATTTCCGCCCTTGCCGGAGGTCTTCAGCTGGCGCTTGCTGGCACCGATTACCAGTTCGTGCTGGCGGTCAAACAGGTTGAAAGGCCCGCTGACATAGGCGTCGTAGGTGGACTGGTCGTAGTTGCGCTTCTGGTTGAAGACCCGCTGTTGGTAGGTGGCGTAATGCTCCAGCACAGCGCCGGTCAGCTTGAAGTCCGACCAGTTTTTAGAGGCCGAGACATGGCCGCGCCAGTCATTGGCGAAGCGATGGTCCAGCTCGGCAAACACGGTCTTGTTGTCAATGTCCTGGTGGCTCCAGGTGTAACCGAAGGTCTTGGAGCGGGAGAAGTTGACGTGGCTGCCGTCCGGGTTGACCGGCAAGCCGCCCCAGTTGATGTTGTTGTTATCGTTTTGATCCGAGGCCCCGACGGTCAGGGTGGTGGAGTCGTTCAGATCGAACTCGCTGATGCCGTAAAACACCCCGCGCTCACGTCCGGCATAGTCCTGGAAACCGTCCTTGTCCTGGTAGGCACCGACAAAGCGTCCGCGCAGGCTGCCCGAGTCGTTCAATGGGCCCGATACGTCCAGTTCGGAACGGTAGTTGTCCCAGCTTCCGGCCCCTGCGCTAATGCTGCCTTGAAAGTCATGGGTTGGGCGTTTGCGCACCATGTTGATGGCGGCAGACGGGTTGCCGGCGCCTTGCATCAAGCCGGTGGCGCCACGCACGATTTCTACGCGGTCGTACGGCGCCATGTCTGCAGCGGCTACCCAGTCGGCGTTGTAGGTGGTGGGCAAGCCATCGAACATCAGGTTGGTTATGGGAAAGCCCCGGGAAAAATATTCGCTGTTGGCGGGACGTGCAGCCGCCATGCGCAAGCCCGGAGTGGCTTGCACCACGTCATCCAGATTGCGCATGTCTTGGTCGTCCATGCGCTGGCGGGTGATGACGGTGACCGCTTGCGGGGTCTCGCGCTGGCTCATCGACAGTTTGGTCGCTGTCTGCATGGCACCGGTGGCGTAGGATCCGGTGTTCTCTGTGGTGCTGCCCAATGCCGAAGCGTTGATACTGGTGGCGCCAAGCTCCAGCGCACCGGCGACCTGCGGCACCAGCAAATAGGCGCCATTGGCCTGCTGCACGGCGGAGTAACCGCTGCCTGCCAGAATGTGTGCCAGCCCTTCGGCCACGCTGTACTGACCCTTAAGGCCCTGGCTGGTTTTGCCTGCGGTCAGGCTGGCATTGGTCGACAGGGCAATGGCGGCTTGGCGGCCAAACTGGCCGAGCGCTTGATCCAGAGGGCCGGGATTGACTGAAAACTGAATCTGCCGATCCGCTGCCTGTGCCTGAACCTGGGGCACCAGCAAGCCTTCGGTAACGACCAGTCCGCCGAGCAGCAGCATGCTGACGGCTGATACACAGCTGCGTTTACGTACAGGCGATCGAGGGATAGAGCGGTCTTTCATGGCGGGTTTCCGACGTCAGGAGAGGGGGCTGCCCGCTATCGCAATCAGCGGGATTTGCCCATAAGCCAAATGAGAATCAAAAACCTGCCGATTTTTTTGATTTATTTTGAAGACGTGCTCAGCGAGAGGTGAGGGTTGTCCAATAACGGGTCCGACGCTGCACTGTCACCGGCAAACTTTGCTCCAACATCGAGAAGATTTGTTCGGGGTCTTGCAACGGGTACGACCCTGTCAGCCGCAGGTCCGCGACAGCGGGATCGCAGCGCAACAGGCCGGGCACATGGCGCGACAGTTCCTGTATGAAGTCCCCCAGGCGCATGCGCTCGGCGACAATAAAACCGTCGATCCAGGCTGTATCGGCGAGATTGGCGGGTTGTGCAGGGTACACCTGGCTACTGCTGATCCAGGCTTGTGTGTGGGCTTGCACCACCCGTGAGTCGCCACCGCTCTTCAGGCTGGCAGCCACTTTGCCGCTACTGACCGCCAACAGGGTGCCGCGCCCATCCTCCTCGCGACGCACGCTGAAACGCGTACCCAGCGGTTGCAAGCGCGCCTCGGCGGTATAGACCAGCAGCGGTCGCCCGCCAGGGTCGATGGCGGTAAGTACATCTATTTCACCCTGACGCAAGGTCAGACGCCGTACCTGAGCGTCGTAGTGCACATCCAGCAGGGTGCGCGTGTTAAGCCAGATCTGCGTACCGTCTGCCAACGTGTAGTGGCTGCGTTCGCCGGTGCCGGTGTGATAATCGGCAAGCGTGCTTTGCAGCCAGAAGCTGTCACTGGCTTGCCAGGTAGTGCCGCCCAGAAGCCCGGCACCGAGTAGAATCTTGAGCACTTGGCGACGGTCGCGTTCCTGTGCAGGGGTGTTCTTTAAGGTCTGCCGGGCCAAGGGATTGGCCAGTTGGCTGGAACGACACTGCAACTGCTGGCGAATGCTGTTGAAGCGTTGCCATGCTTGCTCGTGTTGCACATGTGCATTGCGCCATTGTTGGAGCGCCAACGCTTGCGCCGAATTCATTTCGCCCGATTGCGCCAGGGTAAACCATGCCAGGGCCTGGTCACGGATGGCTTCGGGCAGAGGCGTGGACGGGTTTTCAGGTACTGACACGCGACTCACTCGAACTGGCTGGCGTAGCACATGGCGAATGCTTTGCTCATGGACTTTTGGACTTTATCGACACTCATCCCCAGTTGGCTGCCGATCTGTTTGTAGGTCAGGCCGTCCAGTTGCGAGAGCAAGAAAATTTCTCGCATGGACGGCGGCATCCCGTTGAGCAATTCATCGATCTCTACCAGGGTTTCAATCAGCAGGGATTTGTCTTCCGGGGACATTTGCAGTGCTTGTGGCTGCTCGGCCAACGCTTGCAGGTAAGCGCGCTCCACCGCCTGACGGCGCCAGCGATTGATCAGCAGGCTATTGGCAATTGTCGCCAGATAGGCCAAGGGCTGGCGCAAGTCATCGACCGGGCGCCGCGACCGCATGATGCGTACAAACGTATCCTGCGTCAGGTCATCGGCATCGGCGTTTTCCTGCAAGCGTTTGCGCAACCAGTTCTTCAGCCAACCACTGTGTTGCAGGTAGAGGTGCTCGACATCCTGTTCGAAACTGCGGTGGTTGGTCATGATGATGAAAATCAGTTAGTGATTGATAAGTATTCTCAACTTTAGCGTGGGCGCTGGAGGGATGCAATCTGCCAGTACCGGGCCCAGTGTGTTCACAGGGATGGCAGGAGAGTGAATAACCCGCTGTTTAGTGCGTAGCATCCTTGGTATCGAGCAACAAATCATGGGTTGCCCGATTGAAACGCTCGATAAGGAAGTCCAGCAATACCCGCACCCGAGGGCTTCGGTAGCGGTTACTGTGTAAAACGGCATAGACACCTGCTTCGCGGATGCAAAAGTCCGGGAGCACGACTTTCAGTCGGCCTGCCCGTATATCCGTGGCGGCATCCCAGATGGTTTTTCGGGCGATGCCGTGACCAGCCAATGCCCACTCCCTGGCCAGCGCACCGTCGTTGGTTTCCCAGGCCTCGTTCATAGGGACGACGTGATCCCACGGCTGCCCTTCAACCACAAAGTGGAAGGTATTCAGGGGCCCGGCCGACGTGACCAGGACGATAAACGTGTGTCTGGCGAGATCAGCAGGGGTTTCAGGCTCACCATGGCGTGCCAGGTATTCAGGTGACGCACACAGTACCCGCCAGTTGGGAGCCAGTTGGCGGGCGATCAGCGAGCTGTCTTGGGGCAGGCCAAAACGGATGGCTAGGTCGAGATCGTCCTGCAGCAGATTTGACACCGAATCCGACAAGCTCAGCGCGATTTTCAAGTCCGGGTATAAGGCGCTGAAGTCTTGCAGCCAGTCGTTGAACAGATTGCGGCCAAAATCGGCCGAGGCGGATATCCGCACTTTGCCACGTACTTTTTCACCGCTGGCTTGAAGCCCGGCTTCGGCTTCATCAATTGCGCGCAAGGCGACCCAGCATTGTTGTAAGTAAAAGCGGCCTTCTTCGGTCAGGCGTAACTGGCGCGTGGTGCGATCAAACAAACGGGTGCGCAGCGTCGCCTCCAGTTTGATCAGTCGTGCGCTGGCCGCCGCGGGCGACAAGCCCAGTTTGCGACCCGCAGCCGACAAACTGCCAAGCGCTGCCGCCTCGACAAATAAACGCATATCACCCAAGCGGTCAGTGGCCATATTCAATCTGGATTTGAAGGTTCATCAAATGCTAGGCCAATTATCAAGGATCTGGCAATTGCGCAGACTTAGGCCTTCTATCGCTACTGAGCACAGGCCATGACCGCTGAAACACTTTCTTCTTTATCGAGACCCCAAGAGCGTCTTCCGTTGGCGGCGCTATTGGCGCTGACCATGGCCAGCTTTATCGCCACCGCAAATGAAACCGTACCCGCCGGGCTTTTGCCGCAAATTGCCGAAACGTTTGGTGTGTCGCAAGCCTGGACTGGCCAACTGGTGACCCTGTGCGCGCTGGGTTCAGGGTTGGCGGCTATTCCTCTGACCTTGGCGCTGCAAGGTTGGCGCCGGCGCGTATTGCTGATGCTGGCGGCAGGGGTGTTTTGTGTCGGCAATGCCGTGACCGCGTTCTCACCGTGGTTTTGCCTGACCTTGGCTGCGCGCCTTTTTGTCGGGATAGCAACCGGTCTGGCCTGGAGCCTGCTGGCAGGCTACGCCAGACGCATGGTTGCTCCTGAACTGCAAGGCCGCGCCATGGCGATTGCGATGCTGGGTATACCTTTAGCGCTGGCTTTGGGCGTACCGCTTGGGGCCTGGCTGGGTGTGTTATTGGGCTGGCGCTGGGTATTTGCAGCGCTTTCAGGGCTTAGTCTGCTGGTTATGCTGTGGATCCATCAGCAAATCCCTGATTATCCCGGGCTGCGTTCCGCTGGGCGTTTGCCGTTGCGCAACGTGCTGCAAACGCCCGGTGTACGACCTGTGCTGGTAGTGGTCATGCTCTGGATTCTGGCCCATTACACGCTTTACACGTATATCGCCGCGTTTATGGCGTCTGTTGGATTGGCCCTGCAGGTCGATCGGGGCCTGCTGGCATTTGGGATCGCCGCGATGATTGGGTTGTGGGGCACCGGCGTTTTAATCGACGGCAGGCTCAAGCGTTTGATCCTGATCAACCTGACCACCTTTGTACTGATAGCGCTTGCTTTGGGTGTGGGGCGCTTGAATGACAGTGCACTGTATTTCTGTCTTGTACTGTGGGGGCTGAGTTTTGGCGGAGCGCCGACGTTGCTGCAAACAGCATTGGCCGAGGTGGCGGGTGAGGGCGCTGACATCGCTCAATCAATGCTGGTGACGGTCTTTAATCTGGCGTTTGCAGGCAGTGGCGTACTCGGCGCAGCTGTGCTGACAGGCTGGGGGCCGCAAGCCATACCGTGGCTGGTGCTGGGGTTGTTACTGCCAGCGCTGTTTATCGCGTGGGCAGTTAAGCACCAGCAAATCAGGCGTTAGGCCTGGTACGAAAGGCAGGCTGGCAAACACCCCGTGGCAGAGGCCAATACTGGCCTCTGCCACGGATTAGCGTAATGCACGTCGGGAAGCGTTCGGCAGCATGCCCCGTTTGACTATTCGCCAGGCACTGTGCGCTGCACGCGAAACAGGATTACGCATGCCCTGCTTTACGGTCCACTCGAATTCCTTCGCTATGCGCAATCTTTTCTGTATTGCGGGATCAGGTTTGACATGTATAGCAATGACGTCGATATCCACCCCTTTGAAGGCATCACGAACTACTTGCCTGTCGATCGCCGTTGGCAGCAGACCGAATGCATCCATGAATCTTTGGGTAGAGCGGCCATTACCTGCACTGTTGAGGAAATTCACAAGCATTCCTTCGTTCTTATCGGTAGCGCTTAACGCCTCTTTATTGATGACTTCCCAGCGCACAATGACTTTCGGTAATACACCGTAGAAATTGTTCTGCTTTGAAACCAGTTCATATTGATGCCACGTCACATCAGTTGCGTACGGTCCATCGCCGGGTGCACGGAAGTTTTCGATCATTTTCCAACGCCCCGGTAAATACTCGTTTTTGAAACGGTAACTTTCGGATATGGAAGAGTCCGAGTAGGTCGATCTAATCGTATTTATGCCAGATGCCTTATGAGTCAGGTCAGTCTCAACAGCCGTTCGGCGAGCCGCCGACTCTTGTTCAGTCACGTCCCGACGCCAGAATGTTTTCAGATCTTGTTGATCGCCCGGAAAGTGTGCGCTGGGGGAATTGTCTGAGTAGTTATCATCATTCTCTTCAGGCTGTCTGCCATCGCCATCGTAAAAGCGCACTGGGTTATTCCTGACCATTCGAAACAGGTTCAACCCATCCACATCCCCCGCCGGGTCCGGATTTATCCAGCGCTGTAACCACGGTGCGTAATAACGGAAGCCGTAGTAATACAACCCGGTTGCATCCCGTTCTTTACCCGAATAACGAATCACTTTGTAGCGGGCTTCCAGTGCACTTTTAGCCGCCCACCAGGCCGTCCCGCCGTAGGGGTAGTAACTTTCCTGGCTTAAGACTTCTCCGCTTTGATCCAGCTCCAGCGTGCTGCTGCCCAAGTGGTCGTTCACGCTGTAACGGTGTTGATGCTGGCCATTTTCCCGGTTCAACAAACGCACGGCATTACGCCCCGCTTGGGCAAGCACCACGTGCAATTGCTCGCCTGTCGTTCGGCTGCGAATCTCCAGCCCCGGCAAGTAGCGCACTTCGCTGATATGCTCGCCACCCCGGGTTTTGGCGCGGCGCACTTTACGCACGCGCTGGCCGCCGCCGTCATAGACGTAGGTTTCTGTGTCGTCGTCCTGGCCATCTGGATCTTCGCGCTGCACCTGCGTTACGAGCTGCAACTGATTGCGGCTGTCCCACTGCATGACCTGGCCCGGTGCCAGGGCCTGTTTATTGCCGTTGGCATCAAACGCCTTGGCAAAATCTATCGGCGAACCGTCCTTGAACAGGCTGCGGTTGCTGAGTGCGTCGACGACCATTTCGCGGGTATAGCTGTTGCCAGCCCCGGCAGCGTGCTTGAGCCGGGTCAGGTTGCCGCCGCTGTCGTAGCTGTAGGTCTGGCTGTAAGTGCGCCAACGGCTGTCATCTACCGGGCCGAAGATCTCCAGCCGCGGCAGGCTCGGGCCGATGGTTTGGCTGGCGTTTTCGCGACCGGTAGCGCTGATCAATTGATAGAGCGTGTCATAGGTGAAGGTACTGACTGCCTGAATTCGCTGTCTGGCAAACCATTGCACCGGCTGGGCAAGGTCTTCGATACGGGTGATGTTGCCTACCGGATCGTATTGGTAGTGCAGGTCCTGTAGCGTTTTACCGTCTGACCTTTTGGCCTTCAGACTGGACAGCAGGCCGTCCCGCGCCGAGTAATAGGCCGTGGTCGTCACATCGTTGCCTGCCTGCTCAATTTCTACCTGGCCCAAGGCGTTGTAGGTCGTGATTTTGAGCAAGGCAACGTTGTTCAGCCAGGACGCAAAAGGTTGCCCGGCCACATCAAATTCAAAACGCTGCACATGCCCAAGCGCGTCGGTCTGCTCGATAACAGCACCCAGCGCATCGTGTCGCCAGCGTGTGGTGTAAACCGCGTCTTCAAGATCGGCTTCAGATGCGGGCCACTGGGGCGGCGTCAGTGCGGTGCAGAATTGCCGCGCCTCGCTCAGCGGCTGCCCGGTGAGGGCAAATGCGTCATGCCACAGACTGCCCGCCTGATCATCGTGGCGGAGCAATTGCCCGCAGCGGTTGTGGTGGGCGTCTTCTTCGTCGGCACCCGCGTAGGTAAAACGCTCCACGCACAGCGGCGGCTCGTGTTCGAACACATTCACTGGCCGCATCAGTTCATCGTAGGTAAAGCGCCGATGGGTGTCGCGTCCGTCCCAGCTATCACGCAACTGCCCGGCAGCGTCATGACAGGCAAGCCGCCAGCCGGCATCCACGCTCGTGGTCAGCAGCACTTGGCCGCTGAGGCTATAGCGCGTGGACTGGTTTGCAAGATCGCTCAGCACAAATAAACGCGGGTCCCATTGCTGGCACAGGTGCCCGTTGGCATTGAATACCTGACGCTGGACCCGCTCAGCAATGGGCTCCTCAACTTCCTGTCGATGGTGAGCAATGCTGCGTACAACCAAACCACGTGGATCGGTGACAGTCAGCAAAGGCGTGTGCTGATGCAGGGAGCTTGGCATAAGCAATTCTCAACGTATCAGCCACGGACTCAGTTGTAGAAGCCGCTTGAATTTAAACGGTAGCAGGCGGTTATGGAATGAGCCAATTCACCTGGAACGCCGGGCTGAGAAAGGAAGACATCTGGATCAATTTGATCGATGTCAAACGCGGCGAGCCGCTGTTGCCTCACAACCTGCTTGCCCGTGGGGTTTAGGGCATTGCAGGTTTAGCCTGGTCCTCTTTTTCAGCGTCTTGCTCCAGCAGCACCAGTGCACCGACGATTAGCGCGTGCATACCTTGTTCAAGCTCGGCTTCCATCTCGGCTTCTTCTGCCGCGCGCTCCGCCTCCAGTACCGGTTCCCGACCGGTCACCGAATACACCGTATCGGCCACGGCGATACCGTGAAACGCGACGGTCGCCAGTAGCCAGCGCGCGCGCTCTTTTGAAAGGCCATAGGCCTGGGCGATATGGCTCTGATGGTCGTCGATTTTGGCGAGCATCGGCTGGGTCGCCGCCAGCCTGCGGATGACGTAAGGCGTCAGCCCGGGATGCGCCTTGACGAACACCCGCACCGAGGTGGCAAACACCATCATGTAGTCCTTCAGCCCGTTGTATTGATCAGCCTCGGCCTGGGGTATCTGCCAACGGGTGAAGATCTCCTCGGCGACCATGCTCTTGAGGGCTTCGAGATTCGCCACGTGCTTATAAAGCGCCATATGGCTGACGCCCAGCGCCGCAGCTACGCCGACAAAGGTAATGCTCGGCAAGCCCATCTTGATACCTGCTTCGACGATGCGTTCCCGGGTGATGGTGCGGGGGCGCCCTCGGGTTGCGGGCGATTGTGGCGGGGTCATAACAAATCCTTGAACGTGGGTGACAGTCTTGTAGCCGTCTTGTCAGGATTTCGCAAATTAGTTTATAGTCATGCAACTAATTAAGATTGGCGTTTACAGTGGCGTTTCTAATGCCCTGACGACGCTTGTATCCCTGCGAAGGAAAGCGTGAGCTTTCCAGCTCTCCTGAAATTCCGGACGTTTGAATTCCATGGAAACTCCTGACCCGGCCTCGGCCAAACGAAAGGTGCGTGGCCCGATCAGCCATCTACTGAAGCCAGTTCGTGGGCGATTGATCCTTGCCGCCATGCTTGCGGCATTAGGTGCGATGTTGACGCTGGTCCCGCTGGCGGTGATTGCGCACATCGCCCGGCTTGCCCTGAGCGATGCCGACATGGCGCAAACCCAGGTGGGGTGGGCCGTGACGGTCGGGCTGGTGAGCCTGTGTGCAGGTTTGTTGTTGATCGCTGCCTCTGAGCTGCTCGCGCATTTGGCTGACAACCGCCTCACCCATCATTTGCGAGTGGCGATTGCGCAACGCCTGAGTCGGGTACCGTTGGGCTGGTTCACCAGCCGGGCCTCGGGCGAGGTCAAGCAGGCAATGCAGGACGACATCAATACGCTGCACAGCCTGACGGCGCATTTCTACACGACACTGGGCCGTGCAGGCGGGGCCATTTTGATCGCGCTGATCTATCTGTTTGCGCTGGATTGGCGGCTGGCTATTGTCTCGCTTCTGCCACTTGGGGGGTTCTTCCTGTTCTTCGCCAGGGCCATGAAAGCCAGTGAAGCGAACATGCAGGAGTTCACGGCCGGCATGGGGCGCATCGACAACGCGGTCGTGGAATTCGTCAACGGTATTGCCGTGGTCAAGTCGTTTAGTGGCACCGCCAGGGCTCCCCGCAACTACCGCGATGCGGTGGATGCCTTCGCCGAGGCTTTTGTCGGCTTCACCCGGCCACTGGTGGCGCCGATGGCTAATGCCAATGCGCTGATAGCGCCGGTTACGGTACTGGGCATGGTGCTGGTCTTTGGCACTGTATTCGTTGGCCTGGGCTGGATGGAACCTCTCGATGTGCTGCCATTTGCCCTGGTGGCCCCGGGGCTTTGCGGCCCCTTGCTGTTGTTGCACTACATCACCCATGACCTGAATCACGCGACTGGCGCCGCCCGGCGTGTGCAGACCTTGCTGGATACACCGGTGCTGGAGCAGCTGAGTCCGAGCGAACAGACATCGCCCAATGGCAACGAGATCCGCTTTGAGCATGTGGGTTACGCCTATGACGCTGAGCGCCGTGTGCTTGCAGACGTCAACTTGACGCTGAAACCGGGTACCACCACGGCCATCGTCGGTTACTCCGGTGCGGGCAAATCGACACTGGCGCGACTGCTGCTGCGCTTCTTTGACCCCACCGAGGGGCGCATCACGCTGGGCGGTGTGGACATTCGCTACATCGAGTCCTCCAGTCTGTACCGGCACATCGGTTTTGTCTTGCAGGAGGTGCGCCTGATCCACGCCAGCGTGCGCGACAACATTGCCCTGGGCAGGCCGTCGGCCACCCGGCAAGAGGTCGAGGAGGCAGCGCGAACCGCCAATATCCACGAGCGAATCCTCGCGTTGCCACGCGGCTATGACGCCGTGATCGGCGAGGACGCACAGCTCTCCGGCGGCGAGCAGCAGCGTTTGAGCATCGCCCGGGCCGTGTTGCTTGATCCGCCCGTGTTGGTGCTCGACGAAGCCACGGCCGCCGCCGACGCCGAAAGCGAAGTGGCGATCCAGGAAGCCCTTTCACGCTTTGCCGAAGGCCGCACGCTGCTGGTGATTGCTCATCGCCTCGACACGGTGATGCATGCCGACCAGATCATCGTGCTCGACAACGGCACGGTGCATGAACAGGGCTCGCACCAGCAACTGCTGGCATGCAAGGGGCTCTATGCGCGCTTGTGGGCGCAGGGTGGTTACACGCATTCAGAACAACAGGCGGTGCCGTCATGCTAAAACCCTTTGCTCAATTATTGGGCGATGACGCGCCCGTCTTGCGACGCTACCTGTGCATGGCCGTAGCCTATGGCCTGCTCTGCGGGCTGAGCCTTATCACCCTGGTCCCCGTGTTACAGCATTTATTGGCCAACGATGTGCGGGGCGCCGGGTTATGGCTGGGCCTGACGCTGGCGGGCGTGGTGGTGTGCTGGGCTTGGCGACGTCAGGTAGACAAGGCCGGTGTGGCCGTGGGCGTGGCGATATTGCAGGGCGCCCGGCAACGTATCGGTGATCATGTCGCGAGCCTGCCGCTGGGCTGGTTCACCGCGCAAAATACCAGTCGCCTTGGGCATGTGATTACCCACGGCGTGATGGCGGTTGCGCAATTACCGGCGCATGTCTTTACGCCGCTCATCACTGGCGCTGTCACGCCGCTGGTAATGGTCGCTGCGCTGTTTGCGCTGCACTGGCCGCTGGGCCTGATCGCACTGCTGGGGCTGCCGCTGCTGGTGCTCGCGCTGCGGTTAACAGGACGGCTGGGGCGACACTCCGGCCGGGCTTACCAGCAACACTTTGCCGATGCCAGCCAGCGCATGGTTGAGTTCGCCCAGGCACAGTCGGTGCTGCGCGCCTTTAACGGCGAAGGCGGCGGGACGCAGTTGCTGGAGCACGCCATCGACCGGCAGCGCCGCTCCGGCATGCGCCTGATCTTGCAGTCCACGCTCTCGGTGGTGCTCAACGCCTGGGTGGTGCAGGCCATCTTTGCGCTATTGCTGATAGCGGCTGTGGGCTGGCTCAACGCTCAAGTGGGCATTGCCCAGGACACCGGCTCGGTGATTGCTGTTGTGGTCGCGCTGGTGTTGGCCAGTCGCTACATCGACCCGCTACTCGATGTGGCCAGCTACGCCGAAACCGTGCGTGGTGCCTACGGTCAGCTTGAGCAAGTGCAAAGTATTTTTGCCGTTGCGCCATTGCCTGAACCCGCTCAGCCACAGACCCCGGTAGATGCTTCGATCGAGTTGCGCGGGGTCAGCATGCGTTATGCACCCGATCAGCCGGAAGTGTTGCACGGCGTCAGCCTGCGCATTGCGCCGGGCAGCATGACGGCACTGATTGGTGCTTCCGGCTCCGGCAAGACCACGCTGGTGCGCTTGCTCGCGCGGTTCTTCGATGCCAGCCAGGGCAGCGTACTGATTGGCGGGGTGGACGTGCGGCAGATGTCCAGCGCGCAACTGGCCAGCCAGATCAGTCAGATTTTTCAGGACACTTATCTGTTTCAGGGCAGCATTGCCGACAACATCCGTATCGGCAGACCTGCCGCCAGCCTGGCCGAAATTCTAGATGCGGCGCAGCAGGCAGGGGTCAGCGAACTGATCGAACGTTTGCCTCAGGGCATCGATACGCCGGTGGGTGAGGGTGGTGCGCAATTGTCCGGCGGTGAGCGTCAACGCATCGCGATTGCCCGGGCGCTGATCAAAAACGCCCCCATTCTGCTGGTCGATGAAGCCACTGCTGCCCTGGATGCCGAGAACCAACAGGTGATCGCCCAGACACTCGCCAGGCTGCGCGGTCGGCACACGCTGGTGGTGATCGCACACCAACTGTCCACGGTGGCCATGGCGGATCAGATTCTTGTGCTCGATAAGGGCCAATTGGTTGAGCAAGGCTCCCCGGCAGCATTGCGCGCCAGCAACGGCCGTTATGCGCAGTTTTTGGAGCAGCGCCGGGCGGCCAAGGGCTGGCGTATCGCTGTGCCCACGAACGGCGAGCAAGCCTGATGCGTGCACGATGGACTGTGCTGTTTGCCTTGCTCTGCCTGACGTCGCTGTTGGTCGGGGCGCGGCAGTTGCAGTGGTCGCAGCTGTTCTCTGCGTCGGGCGATGCCTGGCTGACGATCACGGCCAGCCGCCTGCCGCGGCTTGCCGCATTGGTGCTAACCGGGGTTGGCCTGGCGGTCTGCGGGGTGATTCTTCAACATATTGTGCGTAACAAATTCGTCGAGCCGGGCACCACGGGCGGGCTGGATGCGGCCAAGCTCGGCATCCTCGTGTCATTGGCGCTGGCGCCCGCTGCCGGGGCGCCTGCACGAATGCTGTTCGCCTTGGTGTTCTGTTTCGCTGCCGGCCTGATCTTTGTCTTGCTGATCCGCCGCATCCAGTTCAAAAGCACGGTATTGGTCCCGGTTATCGGCCTGATGTACGGCGGCGTACTGAGCGCCTTTGCCGAGTTTTATGCCTATCGCAATAACATCATGCAAAGCATGCAGGGCTGGCTACTGGGGGACTTTTCCCGGGTGGTGCAGGGCAGCTACGAAATCATCTATTTGATCCTGCCGTTTGTTGCCTTGACCTACCTGTATGCCCACCGTTTCACCGTGGTGGGCATGGGGGAAGGCATGGCCACCAGCTTGGGGCTCAACTATTCGGCAACCGTGGTGCTGGGCTTGCTGCTGGTGGCAGTCACCGTATCCGCCACGGTGATTACGGTCGGCGCGATTCCCTTTGTCGGCCTGGTCATCCCCAATCTGGTCGCGCTGCGTTATGGCGACAACCTGGCGCGCACGCTGCCCATCGTGGCACTGGGTGGCGCGTGCTTGCTGCTGGTCTGCGACATTCTTGGGCGCCTGATTATTTATCCGTTCGAAGTGCCCATCGGTTTGACTGCGGGCAGCGTAGGCGGGGTGTTGTTCCTCGCGCTGATCATCTGGAGGCACCGATGAACCGCGTGCTGCCCCGATATGCCGTGTGGGGCGTGGTCGTTCTGTTGGCGCTGGTGTTTGTGCTCATGCGCTCGGGCCTGGACGTTGACTATGTGATCCCCAAGCGGCTCGCCCGGCTCGCAGCCATGATAATCGGCGGGGTGGCGATTGCCTGGTCGTCGATCACCTTCCAGACCCTTACCGGCAACCGCATATTGACCCCCGCAATCATGGGCTACGAGGCGGTGTATCTGCTCTTGCAGGCCTTGCTGGTGTTGTTTCTCGGCACTTACAGCGCGGTTCTGCTGGGTGTTTCCGGTAACTTTTTGCTGTCCGTACTGCTGATGCTTGCCTATTCGTGGTGCATCCATCGCGGGTTGTTCCGGGACGGCAAGAACAACGTGTATTTCCTGCTGTTGGTCGGCCTGGTACTGACCATGGTGATCAGTACTTTTACCCAGTTCGTCCAGCTCAAGGTCAGCCCCGGTGAGTTCTCTGTGTTGCAGGGCTTTAGCCAGGCTTCTTTTAATCGGGCACAGCCTGCGCAGTTGCTGTTTTGCGGGGCGCTGGTGGCGGCGGTTTGCCTGATGGGCCTGAAGGCCTTACCCACCCTGGATGTACTCGCCCTTGGGCGCGATCAGGCCATTTCGCTAGGGGTTGATTACCGGCGCAACGTGCGCCTTCACCTGGGCTTGATTGCGGCGCTGGTGGCGATTTCCACCAGCTTGCTCGGGCCCACAGCCTTTATGGGCGTATTTGTCGCAAACATTACGTATGCGCTGGCCCGCACCTTCAGGCACCGGGTCACCCTGGCGCTGGGCAGCGCGATTGCGGTCGGTATGTTTATCGCCGCCCAACTCTTGGTCGAGCATGTTTTCAACTACAAGACCACTGTCGGCATCCTCGTCAATCTGGTGTGCGGCGGGTACTTCCTGGTGTTGATGGTGCGTACCCGAGGAACCCCATGATTACTGTCCATGACATCCATAAGGCCTATGGCGCCAAGACTGTACTGAACAACGTTAATGCCTGTTTCCCGAGAGGCGGGCTGACCTCGCTGATCGGCCCAAACGGCGCTGGCAAGACCACGTTGCTGATGATGATCGCGCGGCTGATGGCGCCGGGGCGTGGCGAAGTGCGCCTCGAAGGCCGCCCGGTCACGGGCTTGCCAATCAATGAGTACGCCAAGCGGGTGGCGACGTTGCGCCAGTCGCCAGACTTCAACTTGCGCTTGACGGTGGGGGAGTTGGTCGCGTTTGGGCGCTTTCCGTTTAGCCGTGGGGCGTTGACCGCCGAAGACCGGCGGCTGATTGGCGAGGCAATCGAATTTCTGTCTCTGCAACCGTTACGTCACGCCTACCTCGACGAACTCAGCGGTGGGCAGCGGCAAATGGCCTTTTTGGCGATGACGATTGCCCAGCAGACCGACTACCTGTTGCTCGATGAGCCGCTCAACAACCTCGATATCAAGCACGCCGTGCAGATCATGCGTGCGCTGCGCCGACTCTGCGACGAGTTCGGCCGCACGGTGATTCTGGTGGTGCATGACATCAACTTTGCCGCCAGCTATTCCGATCACATCGTGGCGATGAAGGCGGGTGCGGTGCAGTGCGCCGGGAGCGTTGAACAGGTGATTACTCAAACCCGGCTCAGCGAACTGTACGGGCTGGACTTCGACATCAGCCAGGGCCCGCGCGGGCTTCTGTGCAACTACTTCAATCCCTAGAGAGAACCTTGAACATGGCGCATCACACCCAGCGTTTGTGGCCGTTGGCCCTGCTGATAGCCGCAGCTTTTGCGCTGCAGGGCTGCAACGACAAACCGGCAACACCGACCAAGGCCAGCTCTTCCGCGCAGACGGGGCAGGGCGCTTACGCACCGGTCAGCGTGCAGCATCAATTGGGCACAACGGTGATCGAGCACGCCCCGCAACGGGTGGTCGCCCTTGACATGAACGAGGTCGATTTTCTTGACCAGCTCGGCGTGCCGGTGGTGGGAATGCCAAAGGATTTTGTCCCGCATTTTCTCGCCCGCTACAAGGATGCCGCGAGTGTCGAAGACGTCGGCGCCATTGTGCAGCCCAATCTTGAGCGGGTGTATGCGGCCAAGCCGGACCTGATCCTCATCACCTCGTTACAGGCCAATCACTATCAAGAGCTGAGCGAAATGGCCCCGACGGTCCATTTCGATGTCGACTATCGCGACAGCGAAGCGCGGCATATCGACGTCATCAAGGATCACTTGCTGACCCTGGGGCAGATTTTCGACAAGCAGGCGCTGGCCCGCCAGAAGGTTGATGAGCTGGATGCCAAAGTCGAAGAGGTCAGGCATCTCACAGAAGGAAGGCCCGAAAAAGCCCTGGTGGTGCTTCACAACAATGGCGCTTTCAGTTCATTCGGCGTGCAGTCGCGCTACGGCTTTATCTTCAATGCCTTGGGGGTGAAACCCGCTAGCGCGACAGCCGAAGCGGGTCTGCATGGTCAGCCGATTTCCAGCGAATTCATTCAGCAGGCCAACCCCGACATCATTTATGTGGTGGACCGCACGGCGGTGATGGAGCGTCGCCCGGTGATGGACGCCCAAAGCATGGGCAACCCGTTGCTGCAGCAGACCAAAGCTTGGAAGAACGGCAAGGTGATTTTTGCCGATGCCCAGGCCTGGTACGTGACCGGCGCGAGTCCCACCTCGCTGAAATTGATGATTGAGGACGTTGAAAAAGGCTATCAGCGCTAAGCCGCGGCAGGCCTTGGCCAATCATTAATTGGCTATTTAACGATTCTCATTAAAAACACCCTTTTGATTTAGATAAACAACAACCAGCAACTTCCCAGTTGAATGGAGCCTTAGCGTGCGTAAAAATCACTTTTCAACCCGCATTGCGCAACCTTGCGCAGACTTTGCCTTGAGCCGCACCGCCAATGCCGTACAGCGCGTGCTATTGGGCATGACCTTGGCCGTGGCCGGCTTGCCAGCCTATGCCGACACCTTGAACACCGAAGAAAAGGCTGTCTCGACACTGCCTGAAACGAGGGTGGAGGGTGAAATGGACTTGCCTTCCGAATTGCCCCCCAGCTACGCGGGAGGGCAGGTTGCCTACGGCAGCCGGGTTGGCCTGCTGGGCAATAAAGACTTTATGGAAACGCCGTTCAGTACCGTCAGTTACACCGAAAAATACATTGCTGACCGCCAGGCGCAAAACATTACCCAAGTGATCGCCGCCACGGACCCGGCAGTGTTCAGCAACGGGTTGACCGGCACCTTCAGCGAGAACTACTCCATTCGTGGTTTTGCCAGCAACATCAGCGACGTGACCATCGGCGGGTTGTATGGCGTCGCCCCTTACTACCGGATTTCGCCGGAAATGTACGAGCGCATCGAGGTGCTCAAAGGCCCGTCCGCACTGCTCAACGGCATGCCGCCGGGAGGTTCGGTCGGAGGTGCCGTCAACCTGGTGCCCAAGCGCGCAGGCAACGAGCCGTCAACGCGCTTCACCGGCACTTATATGTCCGATGCGCAATTTGGCGGGCACCTGGACGTGGGGCGGCGCTTTGGTGAAGACCAGCAGTTCGGTGTGCGCTTTAACGGGGTGTACCGGGATGGCGACGGTGCAGTGGATCATCAAAAGCTCAAAGCTGAACTGACCTCGCTCGGTCTGGACTGGCGTGGCGAGCGCGCGCGTCTGTCGGCCGACCTGTATGAGAGTGAAGACCGTGTTCGCGGGCAGAACCGCGGTATCAACCTGGCCTCCGGCGTTGCGGTGCCCAAGCCACCCAAGTCCGATACCTTGCTCAACCCTGACTGGGCCTATGTGCAGACCAAGGATCACGGCGCCATCGTGCGCGGTGAGTACGACTTGACAGACGATCTGATGGCTTATGCGGCGTTTGGCACCAGCGAAACCCGCTACGTTTACAGCGGCACCATGTTGGCCACGGTCTTTAACGAGGCGGGCGACTTCAAGACCAGCATGGGCCAACTGAAAATGGAGCTGGAGAAAACCTCAGGCGAAGCGGGCTTGAAAGGCAACTTCCAGACAGCGGCGATCAAGCACCAATGGTCGATCAACGCCACGCACTACGGCGACACCCAGAAGGACTACGGCCGCAGGCAGGTGCCCGGAGCAGACTGGATCACCAACATCTACAACCCGGTGTGGGGCCCGGCAGCGGATAAAAGCTTTCCGTACATTGCCCACAGTGAAACCCGCCTGACCAGTTACGGCGTGGCAGACACCTTATCGGTGCTTGAAGACCAGGTGCAATTAACCCTGGGGGTACGTCGTCAGCAAGTCCTGACCGACACCTTCAGCGTGAGCACCGGCGCACGAACCGGCCGCTATGACGAAGCCGCCACCACACCCGCAGCGGCATTGCTGGTCAAGCTCACCGACAATATATCCGTGTATGCCAACTACATAGAAGGCCTGAGCAAAGGCGCCACTGCGCCGATGACAGCCGCGAATGCCGGGGATGTGTTCGCGCCCTACAAATCCAAGCAAAAAGAAGTCGGCCTCAAGCTGGACCTCGGCGACTTCACCCATACCCTGAGCCTCTATGAAATCAAGCGCCCCAGCAGCTATACCGACCCGGACACCAACGTTTTCTCGTTTGGCGGCGAACAACGCAACCGCGGGATTGAATGGGGCTTCTTCGGCTCGCCGCTGAACGACGTGCGGCTCATGGGCGGCGTGGCCCATGTTGACCCCAAACTCACCAAGACTGCTGGCGGCATCAACCAGGGCAAAACAGCCACCGGCTTGCCCAAATTACAAGGCAAGCTGGGCGCGGAATGGGACACCCCGGTGATCGAAGGCCTGACCCTCACCGCCAACGCAACCTCAGTGTCCAAGCAATACATCAATGCTGACAACTCGCAATCGATCCCTGGCTACACCATCTTTGACGTTGGCACCCGCTACACCACCCACCTGGCCAGCCGCCCGATCACCTTGCGCGGCAGCGTGACCAACGTCGCCAACAAGGCCTATTGGGGGACGCCACTCCTGTCCAGCCTGGGGCTGGGCGCGCCACGGACGGTGGAGCTTTCGGCTTCGGTGGATTTTTGAGCTAGTAGGGGAAAAGGTCTGGCGGCAGGGGCCGCCAGATTTTGGTTGGGGGGAGGGTCAAACCTTCATCCACGCTACGACTCATGGCGGCTTCAAGTCTGCGCATAGGCTTCAAGATATATAAATCCAATAAATTGTGGCTAAAGTCAGTAAATTGGCTTTAACTCACAAATACAGGGAATTAAGCCGTTTATAGGATTAGGTGCTAATTCGAGAGTTTTGCGAATTAACTGATATTTCACCGACTTGGTACACGCTATGTTGGATTTAAGCTTCAGCAAACCCGGCGAGATCGTTAAGCGCCTTTGCGAACGCTTGCGCACAGAGCGCCTGGCGCTGGGCATGACACAAACCGAATTGGCCGGGCGTGCCGGTATAGCTGCTAACACGGTGTCCAACCTTGAGGCCGGACGTAATGTCGGGTTCGAAAATGTGGTCCGGGTGGCGATGGCCTTGGGTCGAGCCAAGGAACTCGACAGTCTGTTCCTGCCAAAGCTGGAAAGCATTGAGGATATTCGGCGCTACGAAAGCACTGCCAATCGTCAGCGATCAAAGAGGAAATCCAGCAATGCATGAGCAGGTGAACGTCTTCTATGAGGGCTGGGGTGAACGATGGCTATGGGGCACGCTGGTCTCCACGACTGCGCTGACCGGTCGCCCGCTGATTGTATTCGAGTACAGCAACGAAGCGCGGCAAAGGCGCCTGGAACTGTCCTCCTACACACTGCCGTTAGAGGGGGCTCAGTTGCGCCGAGATTTTCCTGGCCACCAACTGCACTTGCCCGGGCCTGTTTACGACTCGCTGCCGGACGGCTGGGGGCTGTTGCTGATGGACCGCATGTTCAGACAGCGCGGGCTTACCACGGCGCGCATAGGTGCTCTGGAACGGCTGGCCTATATCGGTAGCAATGCGATGGGGGCCATGACATTTCAACCCGTCGCCCCCGAAGGGCAGGAATCTGACGTGCACGTCCCGCTGCAACAGCTTGCCGCCCAAGTGCAGGAAGTGCTTCATGGTCACGGTGGCGAGTTTTTGCAGACATTACTGCTGGTGGGCGGCTCGCCTCAAGGAGCAAGGCCTAAAGCCCTCGTTTATCGCGACCCCGAAACTGGCGGGTTTACTACGGCTGTCACGCCGGGCTTTGAAGCCTGGTTAGTCAAGTTCCCGGCAAGAGATGAGCATGTCGAGGTATGTGCTATCGAAATGGTCTACGCCGCGTGTCTGCGCAAGTGCGGCATCGACACCCCTGATACGCAGTATTTCAGCCTGCCTGACGGATTGGCGGCGTTTGCCAGCAAACGCTTTGACCGCCAAGAGGGGCTGCGCATACCTATGCAGAGTCTCGCGGCCTTTACCGGAGCCGATTACAGATCACCTGGGGTACTGGATTACGTCAACTTCTTGCGGGCAACGCAGATGTGTACCAACGACGTGCGAGAAATGGCAGTGGCCTTCGAGCGGGCCGTCTTCAATGTTGCGTTCAACAACAGAGATGACCATCCGAAGAACTTCGCCTACCTCATGTCGCAAAACGGAAAGTGGCGACTGGCGCCGGCTTATGACGTGACCTTCTGCGAAGGTCCCGGTGGGTATCACCAAATGGACGTACTGGGTGAAGCCCTGTCGATTTCTCGCGCGCAAATGCTCCGTCTCGCCGATGAAGCCGAGGTGCCTCAGGACGTTGCAGGTAGAGTGATTGACGGCATTTGTAATGTGGCGAGCCAGTTTGCAGCTATCGCTGAGGATCTCTACCCAGGGGCTATTACTCGAGACACCGTGCACACGATCCAAAGCCGCATTGAGCAAAATGTGGCGCTGCTGTCTTGAGGGGGCCGGATTTTTGTTGGAAAGCTGGGGCCTGACGAGACATTTCTTGGCTGTAGTTAAAGACTCTCCGGATCCCCAAAAAACATCTGAATCCTCGACCGCAACCACCGTTCTCCCGGGTCGTTGTCCTGTGCCCCGCGCCAGGCCATGTGCAGTTCAAAGCTTTCTATCTCAAGCGGCGGGTCTTCGGCGCGCACGCCGCCGGCGGCGGTGAGGGCTTCGGCGGTGTAGTCGGGGACCATGGCGACGATGTCGGTGCCCGCCAGCAGTGTGCTTAAACCATTGAATTGCGGCACCGCGAGCACCACATGGCGCTTGCGCCCGATTTTTTCCAGTTCGGTGTCGATGTAGCCACTCAAGTCGCCGGCAAATGAGACCAGTGCGTGGGGCCGCGCGCAGAAGTCGTCCAGGCTCATGGCGCCGGGCATGGTGTCGGCACGCAGTAGTTTTGATCGGCTGCGGCGCAAGACTTTGCGCTTGGCATTGGCGGGCAGGTCGGTGGTGTAGCTGACGCCTACCGAAATCTCTCCCGACGCCAACAGCGGTGGCATGAGGATGTAGTTGACTCGCCGCACCACGAGGACGATGCCCGGGGCTTCAGCGCGCAAGCGCTTGAGCAGCATCGGCAGCAGGGCAAATTCAACGTCATCCGACAAGCCAATACGAAACACCGAGGTGCTGGTGGCCGGGTCGAATTCTGAAGCACGGCTGACGGCGGTGGAGATGGAGTCGAGTGCCGGTGACAGCAGCGCGAAAATCTCTATCGCCCGCGCTGTGGGCTCCATGCTGCGGCCGGTACGCACGAACAAGGGGTCGTCAAACAAATTGCGCAGGCGTGACAAAGCCGCACTGATGGCCGGCTGCCCCAGAAAAAGTTTTTCGGCGGCACGGGTCACACTGCGTTCATGCATCAGGGTTTCGAAGACGATCAGCAAGTTCAGATCGACGCGACGCAAGTCGTTACGGTTCATCTGGCGGGATTCACTGAAGGGTCAACGGAAAGTCAGGTAATGGATCTTACTGGCAAAGGTCATAAATCGTCACTCGGTAGATTGCCTTTCTTGGATTGAGAAGGGGTGTTTCAGGGCTTGTAGGCGGCAATTTCAAGATTTTTTGCGGCGCAGTTCACGGCTTTTCACGGCTAAAAAAACGCGCCGGATCAATGTCAGGCATGTCGACTATTAATGCTGTCTGTTAGTCTTGCGCACAAAGCCCGGATAAAGTCCCGTGGTATTAGCGATTAATAAGGCGAGGTTTGTGATGTCGCGCACGATCCGTTTTCACAAGTTTGGGTCAGCCGAGGTGCTCAAGTGCGAAGAGCACGAGGTCGCTGCGCCTGCGCCTGGCGAAGTGCAGGTGCGTGTCGAGGCGATAGGTATCAGTTGGTATGACGTTCTATGGCGCCAGAACCTGGCACCAAGCCCGGCGCATTTGCCGGCGGGCATTGGCCATGAAATGGCTGGCATTGTCACCGCTGTGGGTGCTGGCGTTGATGATTTGGCGGTAGGCGACAAGGTGGCGAGCTTCCCGGCCGAGAGCGCCAACGCGTATCCAACCTACGGCGAGCTGATCCTGATGCCGCGCTCAGCACTCACCCGTTATCCGGATATTCTGACCCCGGTACAGGCCAGCACCCATTACACCCCGCTGTTGATTGCTTATTTCGCTTATGTCGATCTGGCGCGTATCAAGCCGGGTCAATCGGTATTGATCACCGATGCCAGCCACTGCGCTGGCCCTTCATTTGTGCAGTTGGGCAAAGCGTTGGGGGCGAAAGTCATCGCCGCGACCAAAGAAGGTGAGGAGCGCCAATACCTGCTGGGCCTGGGTGCCGAACACGTCATCGTGACCGAGGAGCAGGACCTGCTGATGCAGGTCAACAAGATTACCGACAGCCGAGGCGTGGACGCCGTTTTCGATGGTCTGGGTGGCCCGCAAATGTCAGTGCTGGGTGACGTGTTGGCGCCTCGCGGCAGCCTGGTGCTCTACGGTCTGCAAGGCGGCAACCAGACGCGTCTGCCAGCCTGTGCCTGTTTTCAGAAGAATATTCAGTTTTTTGTGCATTGCATCGGTAACTTCACTGGCAAGCCGGAGTTGGGCATTGACCAGGACGTAGAGGCCATCCAGCGCGCCCTGCGTGAAATCAACCAGTTGACCGCCGACAGGGTGTTGCTGCCTCTGGATGTAAAAGTGTTCCCCTTCGATAAGTTCGTTGAAGCCCATCGCTACATGGACGATTGCCCATGCCGCGGACGTGTGGCACTGGAGCTGGGGTAATTTTTAAACCCACAGACTGACTGCAGTTGCAAACAGCCTGCCCTTGAACCTTGAGTTCAAGGGCATTTTTGTTGCGCATGAATAAACATGGGCCTGCTTTTGTTTATTGAATAGTGATGCTGGCAGTTTTTAATGATCGGGGATCAATTCGTTTAGATTTTTCCAAACTGGAAAAATATTCTTTTGTGTGTGTTTTATGTGTAGGTGAATTCCTATGCATATGTGGGTCGCATCTGTTATGAGGTGAACCCATTAGGTAACGGTGTGCTTGGCGCTGAGGGCTGTCGATAATACAGCGGTCGAACTGGAGGAATAGCCCATGAGCAACTTTCATGAACAAGCCATGCATTTTGTTTATCAACAAGTTCTACACCGGCTGCTGGGGTTTTTTAGTCGTCCCGAACGCATTGCGTTGCAACTGTTGGTTCAACGCATATTAGTCGCCGCAGGAGGGCTGGAACGGATTGGAAGTTATCGGGTCATGGTGATCCATGAAGGCGGCAAAGAATGCGCTTACACCTTGGCTTTTTTACGTGCAGCCCAACTGAGTATTGCCGGTCGTACCCCCGAAACATTTACTTTGCGTATTGCCGTATTGCGTCAGCCTCGTGTCACGACCAATGTCATGGCGCGAATACAGACACAATGCAATGAGTTGTTTGTGTATGACGATCCAACAGTGGAACTGCTGCTGGTGGATGAGACGCAAGTCAGGCGGTTGGACAAACACATACCGGTAGCCTTTGAGCGCTTGGCGTCGGTCATGGATCGCACACAAATACTGATGGCAGGGCATCTCTCGGAAGCTGCGCCCCGAGCGACGTTCTTTTATGCCGATCTGCTGTCACGGGCCAAGCTTTACCGGCGCGCCTGCGAATGGGGTGGGCACGTTGATGCGTTAATTGATCGCCGCCCGCCTGAACACTTGGGTGAATACACTCAATGGATACGGCAGGTAGCGCTTAAACAGGGGCATGCGGCTAATGCTCTGTATGCCCAAGACTTTGAAAGTGCAGTTAAATTATGTTCAAAACTGGATGATGACTTTAAACACTGGTTGCGTCTTCCTGTGCCGTTGAATCTGTTGGGGGCGCACAGCGCAGACAGCGAAATTAATATTATCAACGTGTTTGATTGCCTCTCTTATGAAGTCGATATGCTGCATTCGCAAGTGCTGATGTTTGTAGAAGGCTCTTGGAATGTAAAGGTGTTGGATGTTGAGGAACCCCAGGCTGCTGTTGTTTTATTGTCGGCGCACATACAGGGCATTCGTGGTGTCTGTCACTGCGGGGATGAGTACCATGTTGGAGTACAAGACTTTTTGCGCAAGGCCAGCGCCGACAATCAAGCTAACGAACGCTACAAAGGGCAGGTGATCAAAAAGCTGGGTGGCAGTTTTAATACCCCAAAGCGCATAGAAAGACTACGACAAACCGTTACTCACTATCTGGCCGAACTTCATGGCATGACCGATGAACATCTGATCTGCGCTCTGTATTCACCGTTTGTGGATCAGGCAAGCGGCCTCGAAGTGTTTTTACAACAACGTCATCCCGAAAAACTCCATGTACGCAATGACATGAGACAGACCCTGATGGAGGAAAATGCCGCGTCAGAAGCTGATGTAAAGTGGCTTGAATCGGTCAGCGGGCTACCTGTGTCAGCACTTCGTGTGCTGTTCGGTATGTCAAAAACAGACTTCTCAGCCGGTAAGTCCTTGATTGCCGCACTGTGGATGTATGACCCTGACAAGCAGCTCTGAGGTTCAACCGTAATCTGAAGCCGCTGCCTGGTCCCGGGTCAGCGGCTACCACACGGGAACTTCCCGGCCGCTCATCCAATAGGGTTTGCCAGCCGGGTAGGCGAACTGCTATCTGTATGCATAACCAGTAACCAAAGCCAGTGGTTTGTTGTGCCTGTGATTTCTGATCCCCTACAAGACCCGTTTTACTACCTCAAAAACTTTCAGCATGTACTCGCCTGGGTTGCAGCCCGGTATGAGGATGTCCTGAGCCCTGAAGAACAGCAATTTATCGCCGGTTTTGGCCAGTTGCCAACGCCCTCACAAGCACTGTGGGTGCGTATGGTGATGCGCAAAGGCGCGCATTTTCGCGCGAGCAAGCTCAGTTATGCAGAAATAGGTGATATCCGCTCTGCTGCGCGGCCTTTGGTGGAGGGCGGCTGGGCGAATGATCAGGCGCCCTTGGTACTGGCCGAGGTGTTTGAGGTCTTGACCAAGCCCGAGATCCTTGGCTGTTTCAGTGCGCACATCACCCAGCCCAAGGGTAAAAAGACCGCGTGGCTGGAGGATCTTGCAGCCGATTTCCCTCATCAACAAAGCTTCAATAAATGGCATCCCGCACTGGATGAACAGCTCTACACCCTCAATTACCGGGACTTGAGCGATCGTTTGCGGCTGATGTTCTTTGGCAACCTGAGCCAGGGCTGGCCGGACCTGGTACTGGCTGACCTGGGGCTGTTTAACTACGAAACCGTGGCGTTCAGCCAGGAATCACGCGCCTTGCGCTGCCGGGCTGATATTGACGGCTACTTGCACCTCTACGCCTGCCGTGAGGCGTTTGAAGCGGGCAGCGATGTGCTGGATGTACAGGCCAGGGTACTGGAATACCACAGCGACAACCGCTGGCTGCAACGCCGTCGGGCGCGTTTGTTGTTTCAAATCGGCCAGTTCCACGAACGGGCAGGGGCGTTGGCTCAGGCTTTACGGGTCTACCGTGACAGCCAACACCCCGAGGCGCGTTTGCGCATGGTTCGGGTGCTTGAGCTGCTGGGTGAGTTTGAACAGGCCATGGCGTTGACCGAGCCCAGTGCGGATGTGCCTTTTACCGACGCTGAGCAACAGCAATTGCTGCGCATGCTGCCCCGTTTGCGCCGCAAGCTGGGTCTGGCTGCGCTGGAACGACCCAAGGCGCAGCCGATCGAGCGTCTGGATCTGAGCCTTGATCGCGATGAACCCCTGTCGGTTGAGTTCAAAGTGGTCAAGCACCTGCAAGCGCCTGAAGCACCGGTTTACTACGTCGAAAATACCTTGATCAACGGTCTGTTCGGCTTGCTGTGCTGGCCGGCGATTTTCGCACCGCTGCCGGGGGCGTTTTTTCATCCTTATCAAAGCGGCCCGGCCGATTTGCTCGATCAAGATTTCTTTTCCAGGCGTGCAGACTTGTTCGACGCCTGCCTGGCGCAGTTGGACAGCCTGCAATACCAACACACCATTCGCGCCACCTACGCCGCCAAATTCGGCGTGCAGTCACCTTTTGTGGCCTGGGAGTATGTGAGCGAAAGCCTGCTGGACGATGCCTTGCTGTGCTTGCCGCCTGAACACTTGAAAGTCTGGTTCAAGCGTTTGTTGCAAGACATCAAAACCAATCGTGCCGGCATGCCTGACCTGATTCAGTTCTGGCCCGCGCAAAAGACCTACCGCATGATCGAAGTCAAAGGCCCCGGTGACCGCCTGCAAGACAACCAACTGCGCTGGCTCGCGCTGTGCGAGCAACATCAGATGCCGGTCACAGTGTGTTACGTGCAATGGCAGGACCTGAGCCCTTGAGTTATCGCGTGGCAGTGCGCGCCTTGTGCGAGTTCACGGCCAAGGTCGGCGACCTTGACTTGCGCTTTACCCCGTCGCCCACGGCCCAGCAGGGTATTGCCGGGCATCGTACGGTGGCTTCACGGCGCAGTGCCGGGTATCAAACCGAGGTGAGCCTTGAAGGCCAGTACCAGAGCTTGACCGTGCGCGGTCGTGCCGACGGTTACGACCCGCAAGGTAATGTGCTTGAAGAGGTAAAAACCTTTCGCGGCGACTTTGCCTCGATCCCCGTCAACCATCGGCAATTGCACTGGGCTCAGGCCCGGGTGTATGGCTGGCTGCTGTGTCAAAGCCTGCAACTGCCCCAGGTGAATCTGGCGCTGGTGTACTTCGATATCGTTAGCGAGAAAGAAACACGAGTCGAAGAAACCTGGAAGGCCGCCGACCTCGAACAGTTCTTTAATCAGCAATGCTCGCTGTTCCTGAACTGGGCCGAGCAGGAAATGCGCCACCGTCAGGCCCGTGATGAGGCGGCGCTGCAGTTGGCTTTCCCCCATGCGCAATTTCGTACCGGGCAACGCAGCCTGGCCGAGGCCGTGTATAAAACCGCCAGTGGCGGTCGTTGCCTGATGGCCCAGGCACCCACCGGCATCGGCAAAACCATAGGCACCTTGTTCCCCTTGATCAAGGCCATGCCCAAGCAACAACTCGACACACTGATGTTCCTGACCGCCAAGACGCCCGGCCGCAAATTGGCGCTGGATGCCGCACAAGTGCTGTACCCGGCAGGTTCGCAGAGCCCGTTTCGCGTGCTGGAACTGGTGGCGCGGGACAAGGCCTGTGAATACCCCGAAAACGCCTGTAATGGCGATGCCTGCCCGTTGGCCAAGGGTTTTTATGATCGCCTGCCCGCTGCGCGTCAGGCGGCTGTTACCCAGTCACCGCTGGACCAGCAGACATTACGTAGCGTCGCCCTGGACCATCAGGTGTGCCCGTACTACCTGAGTCAGGAAATGGCCCGCTGGGCTGATCTGGTGATTGCCGATTACAACTACTATTTCGACTTTACGGCCTTGCTCTACGGTCTGGCCCAAGCCAATCAATGGCGGGTCGCGACGCTGGTCGACGAAGCCCATAACCTGGTGGAGCGGGCGCGCCAGATGTACAGCGCCAGCCTCGATCAACACACCCTCAACAGCGTTCGGCAAAACGCCCCGGCGGCGCTCGACAAGCCGTTCAAGCGCCTCAATCGTGAATGGAATGCGCTGCACAAGGAACAAAACGGGGCTTATCAAGTGCATCCGCAACTGCCGGCTAAATGGCTCAGCGCGTTGTCGGGCTGTATAACGGCAATCGGTGACTACCTCAACGATCATCCGCAAGGGCTGACCGGCAACCTGCAAGCCTTCTATTTCGAAGCCCTGCAGTTCAACCGGGTCGCAGAGCTGTTTGACCAGCACTTTTTGTTCGACGTCAGCGTACGCGATGCTGGCCGGCGGCGTGTGTCACAGCTCAACCTGCGCAACATTGTCCCGGCGGGATTCATCGGCCCACGGCTGTCCAGCGCGCAAAGTAACGTTTTGTTTTCGGCCACCCTGAGCCCGCGCCCTTATTACGCCAACCTGCTGGGGTTGCCTGCCGATACGGTCTGGATCGACGTCGAATCGCCGTTCAGTGCACAGCAACTGAAAGTGCAGGTGGTCAGCCAGATCTCGACCCGCTATGTGCACCGCGAAGCGTCCCTGGCGCCCATCGTCGAATTGATCGCTGCCCAGTTCGCGCAGCGCCCCGGCAACTATCTGGCGTTTTTCAGCAGTTTTGATTACCTGCAACAGGTTGCACAATTGCTCGCCGAACGCCATCCGCAGGTGCCGCAGTGGTTGCAATCACGACGCATGGACGAAGCCGCGCGCCAAGGCTTTCTTGATCAATTCACCCTGGCCAGCCAAGGGGTAGGTTTCGCGGTGCTGGGCGGTGCGTTTGGCGAGGGCATCGACTTGCCGGGCGCGCGGCTGATCGGTGCATTTGTCGCCACCCTCGGGCTGGCGCAATTGAACCCGGTCAATGAGCAAATCAAGCTGCGCATGGCCGGGCTGTTCGGCGCGGGGTATGACTACACATACCTCTATCCAGGCCTGCAAAAAGTCGTCCAGGCCGCCGGGCGCGTGATCCGTACCCAAAGCGACCAAGGCACGCTGTTCTTGATCGATGACCGCTTTGCCGAACCCAAGGTGCAACAACTGCTGCCCGGTTGGTGGCAATTGGGCTGATGGCGTGGCGTGTGACACACTGCCAGCCTGTTCACTAACCGAGCCCTGCTTATGAGCATCAAACGTTACGGTACTGGCGCTGTGGGCGCCGGTGGTCAACCCTTGCCATTTGCCCGCGCTGTCGAGGCCGATGGCTGGCTGCACGTGTCGGGTCAGGTGGCCATGGAAAACGGTGAAATCATCAACGGCGGGATTGTTGAGCAAACCCACAAGACCATGCAAAACCTCATCGCGATTCTCGAAGAAGCCGGTTATGGCCTTGAAGATGTGGTGCGTGCCGGCGTCTGGCTGCAAGATCCGCGTGATTTCTGGAGTTTCAACAAGGTCTTTGCGTCGTATTTCAAAAGCGAACATGCCCCGGCCCGCGCCTGCGTTCAAGCCATGATGATGGTCGATTGCAAGGTCGAGATCGATTGCATCGCCTACAAAGCCAAGGTCTGACACACGAGGTATACCGATGCCACTCAACACTGCGCTGGTGCCCAAGGGCGCTGGCAAACGTGCCGACAATCTGGTGCGTGACGTCAGCTTGCCTGCACTGGTGATCCACCGTGCAGCGCTGGAACATAACATTCGCTGGATGCAAGACTTCGTGACCCGCAGCGGCGCAGTCTTGGCCCCCCACGGCAAAACCAGCATGGCCCCGGCCTTGTTTCGCCGCCAACTGGAGCAGGGCGCCTGGGGCATGACCTTGGGCACTGCGGTGCAAACCCGTGCGGCCTATGCCGCCGGCGTGCGCCGCGTGCTGATGGCCAACCAGTTGGTGGGGCAGCCGAACATGGCACTGATAGCCGAGCTGCAAACGGACCCCGCGTTCGAGTTCTACTGCATGGTGGATCACCCGGACAACGTCGCGGCCTTGGGCGCGTTCTTTGCCGAGCGCGGCCAGCGTCTCAATGTGATGATCGAGTACGGCGTGGTAGGCGGGCGTTGCGGCTGTCGCACAGAGGAGCAAGTGCTGGCTTTGGCGGCGGCGATCAACGCCCAGCCAGCCCTGGCGTTGACGGGCATCGAAGGCTACGAAGGGGTGATTCGTGGTGACACAGCGATCAGCGAGATTCGTGCTTTCGCAGCGTCACTGGTGCGTTTGGCCCTGCATCTGCAAAAAGACGGCGCTTTTGCCCTCGATAAACCGATCATCACGGCGTCGGGGTCTGCCTGGTATGACTTGATTGCCGAAGCGTTCGCCGCCGAGTCGGCCAGCGGGCGATTCCTCAGCGTGCTGCGCCCCGGCAGCTACGTGGTTCACGATCACGGCATTTACAAAGAGGCGCAATGCTGCGTGCTGGATCGGCGCAGCGACCTGCACGAAGGTCTGCGTCCGGCGCTGGAAGTCTGGGCCCACGTGCAATCGCTGCCTGAGCCGGGCTTTGCCGTTGTTGCCTTGGGCAAACGGGATGTGGCCTACGATGCGGGCTTGCCGATGCCGCTAAAACGTTACCGCGAAGGCGTAGTGCCTGCGTTGGGCGATGACGTCAGCGAATGCCGGGTCACAGCCGTGATGGACCAGCATGCCTTTATGACTGTTGCCCCGGGCATTGAGTTGACCATCGGCGACATCATCAGCTTTGGTACCTCACATCCGTGTCTGACCTTCGACAAATGGCGCGTCGGTTGCCTGGTGGACGAGCAGTTCAACGTGGTTGAACTGCTGGATATCGAGTTCTAACCCGTATGAGCGAGCTTGCCTCGCGATCTTTTGATCTTAAAAATCCAAAAGATCGCGAAGCAAAAGCGTGAACCATCAGGCGTTGGTCATGCCCCGGGTCATGCGCAAGGCCAGCAGGCTGCCACCGACAATCACGGCAGCCAGCATGTACAAGGCCACGTCCGTAGAGCCGGTCGCATCTTTGACAAACCCGACCAGGTAAGGGCTCAAGAAGCCCGCCATCTGCCCCATCGAGTTAATCAAGGCCAGGCCTCCCGCTGCCGCTCCAGCGCTGAGCAGGGCGGTCGGCACTGGCCAGAACATCGGCAGGCCGGTCAGGGCGCCCATGGTTGCGATAGTCAGGCCCAAAATCGCAATGGCCGGCTGGGTCGCGAAGTTGACCGCAATGATCAGCCCGATTGCGCCCATCAGCATCGGCACCACCAAGTGCCAGCGCCGCTCTTTGCGCAGGTCGGCAGAACGCCCCACCAACAGCATGAACACTGCCGCCAGCAAGTAGGGGATCGCGCTGATCCAGCCAATCACCAGAGCGTCATTGAAGCCCAGGTTTTTGATGATCGACGGCAGCCAGAAGTTGATCGCGTACACGCCACTCTGAATGCAGAAGTAAATCAAGCCAAACGCCCAGATGGCCGGGTTCTTGAACACCGCAAGCAGCGAATCAGTTGCCGTGGAGGGCCGGTTGGCGGCGTCCAGTTGATGGTCGGCTTCCAGTACTGCGCGCTCGTGGGCGCTCAGCCATTTGGCATTGGCGAAGCTGTCGCTCAACAGGAAAATCGCCAGGCCACCGAGCAGCACGGTCGGAATCCCTTGCAGCAGGAACATCCACTGCCAGCCTGCCAGGCCGCCCTGGTCTGCCGCGAAATGGCTGAGAATCCATCCGGAAAAAGGCCCGCCGAGCAAGCCGGACACCGGAATGGCCGACATGAACAACGCCATGATGCGACCACGGCGGAAGGTCGGGAACCACTGCGAGAGGTACAGCACCACGCCGGGGAAGAAGCCCGCTTCGGCGGCGCCGGTGAGCAGGCGCAGGCCGTAGAACTGGGTCGGCGTGGTGACGAACATCAGGCAGGTCGAAAGCACGCCCCAGGTGATCATCATCACCGCAATCCAGCGCCGTGGACCGAAGCGGGTCAGCGCCAGGTTGCTCGGTACGCCGCACAGCACATAGCCGATAAAGAAAATACCGGCGCCCAGGCCGTATACGGTTTCGCTGAACTTGAGTGCGTCGAGCATCTGCAGCTTGGCAAATCCAACGTTGACCCGGTCGAGGTAGTTGAACAGGTAGCAGATGAAGATAAAGGGGATCAAACGCAGGGTGATGCGCTTGTAGATGGCGTTTTTGTCGTCATCGCTGATCAGCGTCGTGTTGGCGCTCTGTGACATCTTTTGTCTCTCTTTATTATGTTTTTTCACGATCCGAGGTTAACGTTGATCGCTGCATGAGTCTCGGTCACCTCGGCGTTGCTGTCTTTGTGCCAATGCACAGCCTTTTGGCCAGCCGCCTGTGCCCATGAACAAATGTTTCCAAGGATTGTCACCCCATGTTTGAACTGGATCATGATCTGGCGCAGGACATCGTTGATCGAGCGATGGCCATTTTGCCGTACAACGTAAACGTGATGGACAGCCAGGGCCTGATTCTAGGCAGCGGTGAGCCAGAGCGCATTAATACACGGCACGAAGGTGCACAACTGGTCCTGGCCAACGGACGGGTGGTCGAGATTGACACGCAAACGGCCAAGCACCTCAAAGGCGTGCAGCCGGGTATCAACCTGCCTTTATTGCTCGACCAGCGCCTGATTGGCGTGCTCGGGCTGACCGGCGAGCCCGAGTTATTGCGCACCTATGCCGAGTTGGTGCGCATGACCGCTGAAATGCTGGTGGGCCAGCGTCACCAGCAGGCAGAGCAACAATGGCGGCGGCAGCGTTGCGATGACCTGGTGGCTTTATTGCTCAGTGATGCGGGCGACTCGCCCCGGCTGATTGATGAAGCCCAACAACTGGGGCTTAAGCCGCAGTTATCACGCATTCCTTTTTTGTTTGAGTTGGGCGCGGGGCAAAGCGCCGAAGCCCTGAGCGCCTGGTTGCAGGCTCGCTACCCGGACAGTTGGTGCGTGACCCCGGCCACCGGCTCATTGTTGTGGTGTCGCCCCTCGGCCACTGCGCTGGACGACCTGCGTTTGCTAGAACGCCTTGATGGCCTGGGCTGGAACGTCTTGCGCGTTGCCGCAGGCGGTCAGGCCGATGGCTTGAAGGGCTTGCGCCGCTGTTATCGACGGGTCGGGGACTTGCTGGCTTATGGTCGGGATGTGTTGCCACAGACCCGTGTCTTGACGCTTAACCGTTATCGCTTGCCGGTGATGTTGTGGCGCCATCGCAACGATGATGCTCTCGAAGAGCTGTTAGGGCCGCTGCACAAAGTGGTGGCCAAAGACAGTAACGGCCAACTGATCTCAACCCTGCGCAGTTGGTGCGAACACGACGGCCAGAGCCAGCCATGTGCCGATGCGCTGGGCATACACCGCAACAGCCTGCGCTACCGCATGGAGCGTATTGCCGAGTTGAGCGGGGTCGATCCGTTAAGCCTCAACGGCATGCTGGCGCTGTACCTGGGGGTGCAATTGCTGCCACACAGCTAGCCAGCACAGCTGCGGTTGTAAAAATGAACAACAAACCCTGTGATTGCTTGTGCACCAGACCGGCGTGTTTGCAGCTGATTACTGGCAGCATGGAAGGCATAAGAACTGGAGATTCGCCCCATGAAAATCGTGATTGCCCCCGACTCGTTCAAAGACAGCCTGAGCGCTGAAAAAGTCGCCGATGCCATTGCTGCCGGATTCAGCGATGTGCTGCCGGATGCGCAGTTGATCACGCGCCCCATGGCCGATGGTGGCGAAGGGACGGTGGATGCGATTGTCGCCGCCGGTAACGGGCAACTGCGGCGTAATCGCGTGCAAGGGCCTTTGGGTGCTGCGGTCGAGGCCAACTGGGGCTGGCTGCCGGACAGACGCACCGCAATTATTGAAATGGCCGAGGCCAGCGGCTTGCAACTGGTCGCCCGCAATGAGCGCGACGCCTGTATCAGCAGTACGTTCGGGACCGGTGAGTTGATCAAGGCCGCGTTGGATGCCGGAGCCCAGCGCATCATCTTGGCCATCGGCGGCAGCGCCACCAACGACGCCGGTGCCGGTGCCCTGCAAGCGCTGGGTCTGGGTTTGTTCGATGCCCAGGACCAACCTCTGGCCCATGGCGGCCTGGCCTTGGCTAACGTGACGCGCATTGACCTGACCGGTCTGGACCCGCGTTTGAATGACGTGCGTTTTGAAATCGCGGCTGACGTCAATAACCCGCTGTGCGGCGAGCATGGCGCGTCCGCCATTTTTGGCCCGCAAAAAGGCGCCTCGCCTGAGCAAGTGCGCCTGCTGGATCAAGCCCTCGGGCACTTTGCCGATCATTGCGCCAGGATCTTGCCTAAGGATGTACGTGATGAGCCGGGTTCGGGTGCAGCGGGCGGGCTTGGTTTTGCCGCCAAAGCGTTCTTTGGTGCGCAATTTCGTGCCGGGGTCGAGGTGGTCGCCGAGTTGGTCGGTTTGTCCGAGGCGGTCAAGGGCGCAGACCTGGTGATCACCGGGGAAGGGCGTTTTGATGCGCAGACCCTGCGTGGCAAAACCCCGTTTGGTGTTGCCCGTATTGCCCAGGCCCACGGCGTGCCGGTGGTGGTTTTGGCCGGTACGTTGGGCGAGGGCTATCAGGCCCTGTACGCCCATGGCATACACGCCGCCTTCGCCTTGACCAACGGCCCGATGAGCCTCGAAGACGCCTGCGCCCAGGCTGCGCAATTGCTCACCGACCGCGCCCGCGACATCGCCCGTTTGTTGACGTTGCGCACCCTGTAATCGCTACCGGCCCCTCTGTAGGAGCGAGCTTGCCTCGCGATCTTTTGATCTTTAAAAAGATCGCGAGGCAAGCTCGCTCCTACAGTAAATGCAGTTGCCAAGAATCGTGTAAGCTGTGCGGTCTTTTGCATTCGACCCTTGCGAGCCCTATGCCGTCGCTCTTCAAACGTTCCTTGTTGCCCAAACTGCGCAGTTTTCCATTGTCTGCCGATGCGTTCAGCATTTTGCCCAGCGCTGCCGAGTTCCGTCGCAGCCTGCTGGCGCATATCGCGGGTGCTCGTCATCGGATCACGCTGGTGGCCTTGTACCTGCAACAGGACGAAGCCGGCCAGGAAATTCTCGACGCCTTGCACGCAGCCAAAGCGGCACGTCCGGAACTTGAAATTGCGGTGGTGGTTGACTGGTTGCGGGCACAACGCGGGCTGATTGGCGCGGGCAAGCAGCCCGGCAACGCGGCCTGGTATCAGGCGCAAACGGCGGCTCACGACAGCGAGGTGCCGATTTACGGCGTGCCGGTGCAAACCCGTGAACTGTTCGGGGTGCTACACCTCAAGGGCTTTATTGTCGACGACTGCGTGATCTACAGCGGCGCCAGCCTGAACAACGTGTATTTGCACAAGCTGGACAAGTACCGCTACGACCGTTACCACGTGCTGCACAACAAGGCGCTGGCGGATTCCATGCAGCACTTTGTTCAGCATGACCTGATTGAAGCCAAGGCCGTGCACCGCCTGGATCTGCCGTCATTGCCGACCACGCGCAGCCTGCGCAGCGCCATTGGCAACTTGCGCAGCCACCTGAAAAAAGCCAGTTACGACACCACACACGGCACGGTCGGGCACTTTGGCCTGTCCGTCAGCCCGCTGCTGGGCGTTGGCAAAAACAACCCGCTGAACCGGGTGGTGTGCGAGTTGATTGCCAGCAGTCAGCTGCAATTGACCATTTGCACGCCGTATTTCAACTTGCCGCTGCCCGTCACCCGCGAGATCAACCGTGCGCTGGAGCGTGGGGTGAAGATCGACATCGTGGTCGGTGACAAGACCGCCAACGACTTCTATATCCCGCCGAGTGAACCGTTCAGGGTGATCGCAGCATTGCCCTACCTGTACGAACTGAGCCTGCGTCGTTTTGCCAAAAGCCATCAGCGCCAGATCGACAGCGGCTTGCTCAACCTGCACCTGTGGCGTGACGGTGACAACACCTATCACCTAAAAGGCATGTGGGTTGATGACCGCTACACCTTGCTGACCGGCAACAACCTCAACCCGCGAGCGTTCCGCCTGGACCTGGAAAACGGCCTGCTGATCGACGACCCGCGTCGCGAATTGCTCGAACCCCGGCGCAAGGAACTGGAAGCGATCTTCGCCCACACCCAGCGCATCGATCACTTCAAAAATCTCGAAACCCTGACAGACTACCCACCCGCCGTGGCCAAGTTCCTGCGCCGCGTCAGCCGGGTACGAATCGAACGCCTGTTGTACAGGATTCTTTGAATCCAGCCGCAAGCGATAAGCCGCAAGCCACAAGCCACAAGCCAACCGCTTAAAACTTGCCGCTTGCAGCTTCTAACTACAAGCTCCCGCCAACGGCGGGAATATACGCCACGCTCTCAGTCTGGCGGCGGTGCAGCAGGCGGTCGCCGTTATCGACCTGGCTGCTGACCACCTGGTGATCCACGCTCAAATAGCCCAGCGGTAACGGGTCGCCGCTGCGGTGCTGGGCGAATATCAAGGTGCGTTCTGGATCAAAGTGATGGCCACTGGTTTTATCCAGCCAGGCCATCAGGGCGGCGCTGTCACCCTGGCGCGGGTAGTCCTGGTCTTCGCTGACAAAGTAAAACGGCTGATTGTCGTTCTGCACATACAGCGGCAGTTTGTTGTCGACTTCAATCATCACCATGCGCCAGTCGTCCCACGGCGCTTGGGCGCTGGCTTGGGCTTTAACGTCCTGACCAAATTGCATCACGCCGCCGCCACCGTTGGACCACGGGTAAAACACCCCCAGTACCAGCAACAGCAAGCCGCAACTTATCCCGAAGGCTATTCTCCAGCCTCGGCCCAATGTTTTTTTGCGTTGTTGCAGGCGTCGGGCAACCCACCAGGCGCCGAGCAGTTGCGCGAAGGGCACCAGCGGCAGTACGTAATAGCTGCGGCGACTGCCACTGGCGGTAAAGAACACAAACAACAGGGTCAGACCCCAGACCAGCCAGCGGGCGTTTGGCTCAATATGCCGCCAGTTGCGCAGCGCAACCCACAGAGCAATGATCCAGACCGGCGCCCAGGGCAGGGTGTAGACCGGCAAGTAGAGCAGGTAGGTGTAAATCGGCCCCAGGTTGTCGAAAGGCTGGAAGAAGCGCACCACGTTCTCACGCAGCACCAGGCCCAACCCGCTTTGCCCGTAGTTGGCAGCGCCATAGAGGTGCGAAAGGGCAAAGGGTATGAGGTACACCGCCAGCGCGATGGCCAGGGCCGCACACAAACGCACGTTCACATGTCGCTTCCAGCGCTGTTCGCTCAGTACATGGGGCAGCAAGATCAGCCCCGGCAACACAAAGCCGATCAGCCCTTTGAGCAATGAGCTCATGGCTAGCAACAAAAAGAACACGCAGTAGCGGCTAAATCGGGTGTCATCAGGGCCCCGCCAATACCACCACACGGCGGCGAGCAAGCCGCACACGGTCATTATGTCGGCCGTGGCGACGCGCCCCCAGAACACAAAGTAAAACGTGCTGATCAGCATCCAGCCGGCGATCAGGCCTGTGGTCTGACTGAACAGCTGTTTGCCGATCAGGTACACCAACCACACACTCAACCAGGCGGCGATGACCGATGGCAGGCGTAATGACCAGTGATTCAGGTCACCGAGCACCCCGGCCGTCGCGGTGATCAGCCAGTAGGACGGCAGCGGTTTGTCGTAGTAGGCCGAACCCTTGAGGTACGGGTCCAGGTAATCACCGCTTTGCAGCATTTGCAGGACAATGTTGGCCCAGCGGGTTTCCGGGCCCCAGAGTTCGCGCGAACCCAGGCCGAGTAAAAGCATCAAGGCAGATACGCCCAGCAACCGCAGCAGCGCCCGGTGCTCTGAGGTCCAGCGTTGGATAACGGTCATTCAGGGTTGGCCTGAGGAGATAGGGGATCACTAGACGGCTACTTTCAATCGCTGATGTTAGCGATCTCAACCTTACGCTGAGCTGAATCTGCATCGCGCCGTGTGTGTTTAAAGGCACGTTAGAGGGCTGTGGGTGGAGGGGAGGTGAACTCAATGTGAAAAAAGTGCAGGCTTGCCGGGCGTTGCAACCTGTGGGAACCGGGCTTGACCGCGATTTGACCGACAAGGTGTGTCAGGCACACCGTGTTGTCTGCATCGCGAGCAAGCCCGCTCCCACACGAGTCGGGCGGGTTTAAAAGTCGACCGTAGCCGAGACTTTCAGTGCGCGCGGTTCGCCCTGGCTCAGGTAGCCACCATTGGCCGACGCCCAGTAGCGGGTGTTGGCGACGTTTTCCAGGTTGGCCCGCAGCGTCACGGCACGTTGCTCAACCTCGAAGCTGTAACGTGCGCCCAGGTCAAAGCGGTTCCAGGCCGGGATGCTCTGGGTGTTGGCTGCATCGACGTATTGGCCGCCAGTGCGCAGCATGCGCCCATTCAACGCGACGCCCTCAAGCCCCGGTACATCCCAGTCGGCACCCAGGTTGTACTGGAAGTTCGGCACGCCGATCGCGCGATTGCCATTGTTGGCGCCGTTTTTGGTGCCACTGAGTTCGGTGTCCATCACGGTCGCACCGGCCAGCAAACGCAAGCCGTCCAGCGGCTCGCCATAGATGTTCAGCTCAACCCCGCGATTGCGCTGGGTGCCTTGGCGCACGTAGGTGTTTTGCGCGTCGACATAGCCGTCGCTGGGCTGCTCTATGCGATACACCCCAAAGCTCGCGCCAAAGGTGCCTTTGTCGTACTTGATCCCGGCTTCAACCTGCTTGGAGCGTGCAGGCGCAAAGGCCTGCCCGCGGTTTGTCACTTCAGCACCGCCAGCGGTTGCCGGAGCAGTCGGGCCCTTGGCCAGACCTTCGATGCGGTTGGCGTACAGCGACACGTGTTCCCATGGTTTAAGCACGATGCCGTAGACCGGCGTGGTGATGGACTCGTCATAGGTGGCCGTGCGCGCGCCGGCGTAGCTCCAGCCGTCGACTTTCAGATTTTGCCGACGCAGACCGTAGGTGAGCAGAATACGGTCGTCCATAAAGCCCAGGGTGTCGGAAATCGCCATGCTGCGGTTGATGGTCTTGCCGACGATGCCCGGGTCGTTGATATCGCCGCCCACGTATGGGTAAACCGTCGGCTTGGCCACGTCGATTGGATGGTACAAGTCGTTGGCGAAACTGCCACTCAACTCATATGCCGAGCGTTGCTCTGTCCAGATACCCGTCACCCCGAGGTTGATTTGGTGGCTCACCGGGCCGGTTTGCAACGTGCCGCGCAGTCCTGCCATGGCGCTGCGGTTGTCTTCATCATGAGCGACAAACATGCTTGAAGCGGTGGTCGCGCCTGCGGTACTGCGCAGGGTCGGGGTGGAGTAGTTGCCTACTTCGCGGGTGTGCTTAGCCCCAGCGGCGGCATACAGGGTCCAGTGATCGTTGAGGTCATATTCGCCACGGGCCATGCCGTAGGTGTCTTCCAGCTCGGTGAAGGTCCACTTCTGGCTGTAATTGGTGTCGGCATCCGGGGCGTGGGGGATGCCGGTCAATGTGGCGGGGATATACACCGTGTTGCGATTGCCATTGATGCGCTGCTTTTGATAGCCAAAATCGGTCGACAGCCGCAAGCGATCACCCCGGTAATCCAGCCCCAGGGCAAACAGCTTGGTGCGCTGGTTTTCATCGTCTATAGCCGTATCGCCTTCGCGCTGGGCGATGTTCATGCGCACGCCAAACTCATTGTTATCGCCAAAGCGCTGGCCCAGATCGAGGTGTTCACCCACGCGGCCGCTGCTGGAGATATCGGTGCTAAAGCGCCGGGTCGGGGTGTCCTGCGCACGCTTTGGCTGCAAGTTGATGCCACCGCCGACGCCTGAACCGGTCGGAGTTACGCCATTAATAAAGGCATTGGGTCCCTTGAACACTTCAACCCGCTCAAGACTGTCGGTACTGATCACTTGGCGCGGTAATACGCCATACAAGCCGTTATAAGAAATATCGTCACTGTTCAGAGGCAAGCCCCGAATCACAAAAATCTGCGCCGCGTTGCCGTAGCCAAAGGACTGGCGCACCGATGAATCGTTTAGCAGCACGTCGCCGATGTTTTCTGCTTGCTGGTCTTCGATCAGTTGCGAGGTGTAACTCGACATCGTGAACGGCACATCCATCATGTCCTGATTGCCCAGCACGCCCAGCTCACCACCCCGAGCGACCTGGCCGCCGCTGAATACGGTCGGCAGGGCGTTCTTGGGTAATTCATCAGCTGAAATGGCCGTGCTGTCCAGGGTCAGTACGGAGGCCGGGGCTTGATCGGCAGCAGCCATGCTGCACAGCGAAGTACCCAGCAGGCCAAGCAAGGTGGCAGCCAGTGAAGTCAAACGAAACGGGGCGAGGGTGGTCGGCATCAGAATTCCGCGCAGAGTGAGAGAAGTGTCGGCATCCGTGCAAACTTAAAGGCAAATGATATAGATTCTCTCTTGCATCAAAAAGCGAAACTTCACGCACCTTTACCGGAGTTAACCTGATCGCCACTGCGGGGCTTATGACAATCAGGGGGTGAGCTGCCTGCCTGAGTCGATTTGTCGCACCGCCGCCACGTTGCCCGGATTTGCTGGCGTTGGGCTTATATGCGCACCACAACGGGGCGTGCCTGCCGTGCGGCAGGGGCGTGACAGTGGTAGATTCAGCGCCCATGAAACGCGTTTACCCCACAGCAATCGTGCGCTGCTGCTAATGGCGGGTCCATTGGTCGAGTCATGCGCACACCTGTGCTGACTGCACAGGGCAAAGGTCAGGCTTACAGGCCAGACCGCTTAAAGGAACCTGACATGAATGCATTACTGACTCGCCGCCATGTCGTTGCCGGTCTTGGCTTGCTCAGTCTCGGCTTGCTGGCCGGTTGTGACCCCGGCAGCGGTTTGTCGTACAAATACGGCAAAGACCTCAGCAACGAGATTCTGGGGCGCAAGTTCAAGCTTCGCGACGCTGAAGGTAACGAGATGATGCTCGGCAGCTTTCGCGGAATGATGCCGATGATTTTCTTCGGTTTTACCCAATGCCCGGCCGTGTGCCCGACCGCATTGGCCCGCGCTGCGCAAATCAAGAAAATGATGGGCCCGGACGGCGATCGTTTGCAGGTGGTGTTCATCACCCTGGACCCGGAGCGCGATAAGCCGGCAATGCTCGATGCCTATGTCAAAGCGTTCGACCCAAGCTTTATTGCGCTGTCTGGCACCCTCGAAGAAACCGCTGCCACGGCCAAAGAGTTCAAGGTGTTCTACGAAAAGATCCCGACCGGATCGTCGTACACCCTGTCGCACACGGCCACCAGCTTTGTGTTTGATACGCGTGGCGTACTGCGTTTGGGCTTGTCGCCTTCACTGACGGCCAAGCAGTGCACCGAAGACCTGCTGACGGTGATGTCGGTCTGCTGATCTCCGCTTCCCTTGAAAGAGCCCGTCTTATGAAAACTGTAAATCGCTTGATGTTGCTGTCGTTGCTCGGCTTGAGCCTTAACGTTTCTGCGCAGACCGTTGTCGATGACGCCTGGGTGCGCGCGACTGTTCCTGGCCAGCCTTCGTCCGGTGCCTTTATGCACATCACCGCGAGCAGCGACAGCAAGCTGGTTGAGGTCAAATCCCCGGTGGCCAAGACCGTTGAGATTCATGAGTCGACCATGAAAAACGACGTCATGAGCATGCAGGCCGTTCCTTTCGTGGCATTGCCAGCCGGCAAGACCGTCAACATCGAACCCGAGGGTTATCACGTGATGCTGATGGACCTGACAGGCCAGATCAAAGACGGTGATCACGTACCGCTGACCCTGATTGTCGAAGATGCAAAAGGCACCAAAGAGTCGATCGAAGTCAAAGCCCAGGCACGTGCGCTGAACACGATGCACATGGAAATGGACATGCACGATCACGGTACCGCGCACTAATCCCCCCACCAGACCGTAGGAGCGAGCTTGCCTCGCGATCTTTTAAATCAACAGATCGCGAGGCAAGCTCGCTCCTACAGATTCTGCTTAAAACCTCCCCGTCAGCGGGTATTCCACCGCTACCCGCAACTGGTCAGCGTCCAGCTCTGCCTGCCCCGCATTGCCGCGATGCACGTTATAGCGCAGCGACAGGGTGGTGCCTTTGGCCGCGCCACTTTGCACCACATAGCGCGCTTCCAGATCACGTTCCCAGTGTTTGCCACCTTTGCCATACCCCAAATAGGCATAGCCGCCTTTGGGATCAACCTGCGTGCCGTTGATCTGGCTACCGCGCACATAGGCGGCACTGAACATCAAACCCGGCAGGTTCCAGGGCGACATGTCCAGATCGTAGCGGGCTTGCCACGATTGTTCGTTCGGCGCATTGAAGTCAGATAATTGCACGGCATTGCTGATAAATATCGCGCCACGGGTCACGTAGTCGAACGGCGTGTCGCCATGCACCTTCTGGTATCCGAGGCTGAAACTGTGCGGGCCTTGGGCATAGGTGCTCATCAAGCTCCAGGTGGTGTTGTTGATGGTGCCCGACAGCGCCTTGCCTTCATCGGTGGTGCGATAGAGGTTGAAGTTGAATGCCAGCGAGCGCTTTTCATCAAGCGGCTGGTTGAACAGGGCGCCCAGGTACTGCTGGTTCCAGGTGTTTTCATAGCGAGACGTATAAAGGCTGGTGCTTAGCTGTTTGCTGGGGGTATAGACCACGCCCGCAAGGTCGAACGCGTCGCCTTTGCGGCCGTTGGAGTAGTTCACCACAAACTCCTGGTTATGGCTGCTGGCGTTGCGATCGGTACTGCCGGTGAAGTGCCCGCCGACCATTTTCAGGGCATTTAACTCGTTGCTGGTGACAAACAGCCCGGTGGCGGTCTCGGGTAGCAGGCGGCTGTCGGATGAGCTGAATACCGGGGTCTTGACCCGCTGCTCGCCGTACGAGACCACTGTGTTGGACATGCGCAGTTTGATCGCGGCGCCGCCCCGGGCGTAGTCGTCCTTGGGGTAGCCCTCGTTATCCAGCCCCAGCAACCGGGCCTTGCCCGCACGACCACCGCCACTGTCCAGTTTGACCCCGAGGTAGGCGTGAGCATCGATGCCGACGCCGATCAGCCCCTGGGTGAAACCTGACTGCAGCGTGCCCATCAGGCCGTACGCCCATTCCTCGGCGTAATCGTTACGTTCAGACCTGGTTTTGTAGGCATTACGTGCGCTGCTGTTGCTGCTGCCATGCTGGTAATCGCGGCGGTCGTAGACACTGCGATTAAGCACCGCCCAAGTGCTGTCTTCAATAAAGCCATTGGCCTGGGACTGGGCCGAATCGGCCATGCTTGCTGGGCTGGCGAGGGCCAGCAAAATGGCTGAGCGGGTGCGCAGGACGGTCATGGCGCGGCCTGTCGGGCGAGGGCGGCATTCATGCGGTCGAGCGCGCGCTTGGGCAGTGACGCAGGTAAAACTGGCGCCTCGGCCGGTGGTTCGCCCACTTGAATCAGCATCACCATGCCCATGGCCAGATGCGGCGTGCACTGAATGCCATAGAGGCCTGGCTCCGTGAAGGTCTGTTCGATTTCCTGATCAATCTTGCCCACAAAAGTCGGAACGCCTTCTGGCCAAATGGCCGGCAAGGTCGCTGCGTTATGGCCGGTTTGCGCCGCCACGAACTTGACCGTATCACCGGGCGCAATCTGCAGGTAATCCGGGTCGTAGACCATGCCGGCGGTCGGGCTGCGAGTGAGCATTTTGACTTCATGGGTCTCGGCCAGGGCCGTTGAAGCAAGCAGGGAGGTGGTCAACAGCACGGTCAGGGATGAAATACGCATATCTGGTTATCCATAGAGTCTGGGTCCCAAACGCGGGATGCGCGGCATGTTAGAGCAACACGCCGCGCCGTCCGCATTAGAAGTATTTCAGCCATGAAACATCTCGGCGACGGGTCTTGAGCCCGGCAAACCAGCGCACCGGCAGATACAACGCTGCGGCCAGCAAAATAGCCGTCAGCCACACGGCGCCGATGCCGTCGAAACCGAAGTAATCGCCCTGATTTAAACCAAACAGGCCGACGCAGATCAGGTACAGCACTTTGAGCACGTACAGGTGCAGCAGGTAGAAGAACATCGGCGCGGCGCCAAACACCGCCAGGGTGCGGATCCAGCGTTGCTGGCCGGCGCGTTCAAAGCCGAGCAACAGCAGCAGGCCGACACCCAGAGTCAAGGTGAGAAACAGCAGCGAAGGCGGGTATTTAGTGATGTTGAAAAAGCTCATCAGGGTTTGCGTTACGTTGCTGTAGCCCACCCATTGCGCCTCGCCATAACCATTGAGCAAACGCAGAGCGACAAAGCCGAGCAGGGCGCCAGTGCCCGCGAGCAGCAGAAAACGCTGACGCAAGGCTGCTGAGGCAGAGCGTGCGAACCATGGCCCCAGGCAGTAGCCCAGCGCGATGACCCCGATCCACGGCAGTACCGGATACGATGTGCGCAAACGCAGGTTGTCCGAAAACTCGATCCAGCCGCGATCATGCAAAATCGCCCAGGGCACATGCATCGCAGAACCTGCGGCAAAGTGCACGTTGTCCAGCAGGTTATGCCCGGCAATGATCACCACGGCGAGCACAAAAAGCAGCGGGCGAGGCAACCAGACCAGCGCGGCCAGGGCAATCATGCTCACGCCGATGGCCCAAATGACCTGCATGTAAATCACGCTTGGCGGGAACTGAAAAGTCCAGGCGAAGTTCACCAGGGTGAATTCCAGCACTACCAGAAACAGCCCGCGCTTGAATAGAAAAGCCGAGACGTCGCGGGTGCCCTGGTATTTTTCACCGTACAGAAACGCCGACAACCCGGTTAGCAAGACAAACACCGGGGCGCACAAGTGGGCCAGGGTCCGGCTAAAAAACAAGGCAGGGTCCGTGACATCAATGTTCATCGGGTCGGCCACCTGGCGATGCAAAAAAAACGTCTCGCGCACGTGGTCCAGCAGCATGAAGATGATCACCAACCCCCGAAGGGCGTCGATGGAGAGCAGGCGTTGGCCTGAAGGCGGGGCTTGAATTGCGTTTGGCATTGAAGAGATCACAGGCAGGTGAATGTTGTAAGTTGCGTTACCTTATAACATTCGATCCCTGCCTGTCACTCGTGTGAGAACAATTCGCAATTAATGCTGCGCGTGCTGGCGATCAGCGACGCACTTTGACCCACGCCATCAAGATCGCTGAGGACAGCACCCCGGCGAACATGAAGATGTAAGCCGCACCGGGGTTGCCGGTCAGGCCAATCAGGTAGCCGACGATCCATGAGCCAACAAAGGCGCCCAAGGCCCCGCACGCATTGATCAGGCCAATGGCACCGCCGAAGACGTTGGCCGGAAGGATCTCCGGGATTAGCGCAAAAAACGGCCCGTAAGGTGCATAGAGCGCGGCACCGGCCAACGTCAACAGCACGTACGACAGCCAGAAATGCTCAGAGCCCAGCAGATAAGAACCGAGGAACGCCAGCGCACCGAGTGCCAGCAACGGCCAGACGAAGTGTTTGCGTTGCTGGGATTTGTCCGAGGCCCAGGACACCGCCAACATGGCGGCCACAGCGGCCACGTAGGGCACTGCGCTCAACCAGCCGACGGTGACGATGTCAGCTGCGGCTGCCTGTTTGATGATGCTTGGCAGCCACATGATGAAACCGTACACGCCGATGCTCCACAGCGCGTGAACACAGCACAACTGAATCACCACCGGGCTGGTGAAGGCCTGGCGGTAATTGCGTACTTGCTGCATGCCTTTTTGTTCGTCGGCCAGGGTGGCGGCCAGTTGGGCTTTTTCCTGTTGCGTCAGCCAGTTGACCTGCTCGGGCTTGTCACGCGCCATGCGCCACCAGACGAAGGCCCACAGCACGGCCGGAGCGCCTTCAATGACAAACATTTCGCGCCAGCCCCAGGCCTGAATCAGGTAGCCCGACACCACCGACATCCACAGCACCGTCACCGGGTTGCCCAGTACCAGAAAAGTATTGGCCCGTGAGCGTTCCTTGCGGGTGAACCAGTTGCTGATAAAAATCAGCATGGCGGGCATCACGGCTGCTTCGACGATGCCCAGCGACACCCGAATGAACATCAGCATCGGGATGTTGGTCACCAGCCCGGTGGCCATGGCGCAAAAGCCCCACAGAATCAGGCTCCAGAACACCAGTTTGCGCACGCTGTATTTCTGCGCGTAAATCGCCCCCGGCACCTGGAAGAAAAAGTACCCGAGAAAAAACAGCGCGCCGATCAGCGAGGACATGCCTTTGGTAATGCCCAGGTCATGCTCGATCCCGGCAGCACTGGCAAAGCCGTAGTTGGCCCGGTCCAGATAGGCGAGGCTGTAAGTGATGAAAATGATCGGGATCAGGTACAGCCAGCGTTTGGGCGCAAAACCTTTGGCCTTGACCGTTTGCTCACGGCTACCTGTCAGCGGCAGTGCGGGTTCTTTGAGAGTGCTCATGGGGTTCCCCCTGTTATTGTTTTTTTAGATGCAGGTTTAAACGACGCTGGTCAGGCCTCCATCGACAAACAGCGTTTGACCGTTAACGAAATCCGAAGCCGGGGAGGCCAGGAACACGGCAGCGCCGCACAGTTCTTCGACACGGCCCCAGCGCCCGGCCGGTGTGCGTTTGCACAGCCATTCTGAGAACTCCTGGTTGTCCACCAGTGCGCGGTTCATCTCGGTGGCAAAGTACCCCGGCGCCAGGCCATTGGCCTGAATGCCGTGGCGTGCCCATTCGGCGCACATGCCCTTGGTGAGCATTTTCACTGCGCCCTTGGAGGCTGCATAAGGCGCAATGGTCGGGCGTGCCAGCTCGCTTTGTACCGAGCAAATATTGATGATCTTGCCGCGCCCACGGCCAATCATGTGCCTCGCAACCGCTTGCGAGACATAGAACACACCGTCCAGATTGACCCGCATCAGATCGTGCCAATCGTTGGCGTCGTAGGTTTCCAGTGGTGCACGGCGCTGAATGCCCGCATTGTTGACCAAAATATCAATGGCCCCGGTCTCGGCTTCAAAGGCGTTGATGGCTTCGAGCAGTTGTTCGCGTTGGGTCACATCAAACACCGCGAACTCGGCCTTGAGCCCCTCATCGCGTAACTGGCTGGAAACAGCGCGGGCTTTTTCGATATTGCGATCATTGATGACCACCGTAGCGCCCGCAGCCCCCAGACCGCGTGCCAGCTCAAGGCCAATGCCTTTGCCAGAGCCGGTGATCAAGGCGCGACGGCCATCCAGTCGAAAGCTGCTGAAATTGAATGACATGCTGTATTCCACCTGTGTGTTATCTCTGTCGATGCAGGCTTTGTGGGTGACAGAGATGATCTTGTTTTAGCCAGTTCACCCCAGGCCTTGCAGTGCGTCCAATCGTCATTGATGATCTCGTGATCAAAAACGCTGATAACCACGTGTCAGCGCGCCTTCTGTTTGGAGTTTGAGAGTGGAAATCAAGCACCTGCGATCCTTTGTCACCCTGGCCGAAGAGCTGCATTTCGGGCGGGCCGCACACCGTTTGTCCATCGTTCAACCGGCCTTGAGCATGCAGATCAAGGTGCTTGAAGAAGAGCTGGGCGTGCGCCTGTTCGAACGCAATCGGCATTCGGTGATGCTCACCGAGGTGGGCGCGATCTTCTTGCCCGAAGCGCGAGCCACCCTGCAGCAAGCCGCCCACGCCAGCGATGTGGCTAAAGCCAGCGGGCGAGGGGAGATTGGCCGGGTGCGCTTTGGTTTTGTCTCATCGGTACTGCCGGAGCTCTTGCCGACTCTGATCCGCACCTTGCATGCGCGTTTTCCACGTATCGAACTGGAACTCAAGGACATGCCCGGCCCGGATCAGGCCAGCGCCTTACACAATGGCCAGCTTGATTTCGGGCTGATGCGTTTACCGGCGGTGATTGCTGGCATCCATACCCGTGTGGTGCTGCAAGAGGCCTTCGTGGTCGCGTTGCCGAGTGATCATCCGCTGGCAGCTTGTGCCAGCATTCCGGCGATAGCGTTGGCCAACGTCCCGGTGTTTATTCTCTCCAGGCGCTATGCACCGGGGTTCTACGACGAACTGATGCAAGCCCTGCGCAATCAGGGTGTGCAACTGCAGATCGGTTCCGAGCTGGGCGAATTCACCACCATGCTGGCGCTGGTTTCAGCCGGGCTGGGCATAGGTTTGCTCCCGGCCAACGCAGGCCGCGCATTGCCCGCCAACGTGGTCTCCCGGTCCCTGGAATTGGGCAGCTACAAAGCCAGCACCGGCCTGGCCTGGGTGGACCTGAACAGCGCCGTCAAACAGACCGTGTTCAATCTGATCAGCGACATGCTAGAAACCGATAACCCTCAACTGTAGGAGCGAGCTTGCTCGCGATCTTTTAAAGATCAAAAGATCGCGAGCAAGCTCGCTCCTACAGAGTGGGTTGCTGCACAGGAAGGCTCACCCCAGCGGAATCGGGTACAACCCGTGGGCGCTGTCATGCCAGGCGAATTCCAGGCTGAAGGCCTGCTCCAACCAGCCTGCTTCTCGCACCACCTGCGGGCTGCCGTGCCCCAGTAAACGCCCGTCAGCCAATACCGCAATACGGTCGGCAAAGCGCATGGCCAGTCCCAGATCGTGCAGCACCAGCAATTGCGCGCAATGCGCCAAGCGGCTGCGCAGGTAGCTCAGCAGGTTGAGCTGATGGGTTATGTCCAGCGCCGCGGTCGGCTCATCGGCGAGCAAAATCGGCGAATCCGCCGCCAGCGCCCAACCTATGCCCGCCCTGGCACGCTCGCCGCCCGACAACTGCGACAGTCGCCGTTGCAGCAAGTGGCCGATATCCAGCGACTCAATCAATTGCGCCGACACCGGCTGCCCGACGCGGGCGGCATTGCGCCGGGCACCCAACTCAAGCAGTTCCTGGACCTGTAAATCCCATTGGCTGCGAAAGTCTTGCGGCAGATACGCCAACGTTTGCGCACGCTGTGGCGCGGGCCAGTGCTGAAACGCCCGCTGCTGCAACTGCACGTGCCCGGCACTCAGCGCCTGCACGCCGGCCAGCGCCCGCAAGGCGCTGCTTTTGCCCGAACCATTGGGCCCCACCAGGACCAGCAGTTCGCCCGGCATCAGATCTAGATCAAAATCGTGCAGCACGGCTTTGCCAGCGTGGTGCACGCTCAAGCCGTGTGCCTGTAAAACCGGGTTCACCTTCATGCTGCGGGCCTCGCACGGGTTAACAGCAGCAGAAAAAACGGTGCACCCAACAAGGCAGTCAACAACCCCAAGGGGATTTCGGCAGGCGGCAAGACACTGCGCGCCAAGCCGTCGAGCAACGCCAGCAAGGCGCCGCTAGTGAGCGCGCTGGCGACTATCAGGCGTTTGTGGGTGGGGCCAATCAGCCAGCGCACCGCATGGGGAGCCACCAGCCCGACAAAACCCACCAGCCCGCCCCAGGACACCGCCAATGCGGTAATGGCTGCGGCCAATAACAGCGACACATTGATAAAACGCTGCGGGCGCAAGCCCATGCTGTAGGCCACATGATCGCCCAGGCCCAGCAGGTCCAGGCCATGGGCCAGGCGCTGTGCGCAGATCAAGGCCAGCCCGGTCAGCAAGGCCAGCAAACCCAGTGCGGGAAAGTCCGGGGTGTGAATCCCGCCCAGTGTCCAGCTCAATACCACCTGCAAATTCACCGTTTCATCGGACAAGGCGAGTAACAGCAGGCTGCGCAAAGCCCCGAGCAGCGCCGCCACGGCAATCCCGGCCAGCAGCAAGCCGCTGGTGTCGTTGATGCGGGTCAGGCGGGTTATCAGCAGCACCAATAACGTCGCGCCCCAGGCACCGGCGAAGGCCAGCAGCGGCAAACTCAACGACATCGCCAAGGGCAAGGGCACCAGTAACGCGATGGCTGCACCGACCGCCGCACCGGGCGCGCTGCCCAGCAAGTACGGCTCGGCCAGCGGATTACGGAACACCCCCTGAAAGATCACCCCGGCCAAGCCCAGGCAAGCTCCCACGCAAAAGGCCGCCAGTACCCTGGGCAGGCGCCAGGTCATCAGCAGTTGCGCGAACGGGGTTTCATCGCCTCGCCACAGCGCCCACCAGTCACTCCAGTGCGCCAGTTCGGCGCCAAGCCACAGGCCAATAAAGATCGCTGGCAAGGGGGTCAGGCACAGCAGGCGATAGCGTCTGTTGGCGGCGCTCATGGCGGGGTCTCGGCAAGGGGCGGGAACAGTTCAGGGTGCAGCAGCGCGGCTAACTGCTCGACGCCTTCGACCACACGCGGGCCGGGTATCAGCAACAAGGCCCTGGGGATGCTGTCGATACGGCCGGCTGCGACGGCAGGAATGCTTTGCCATCCCGGACGCACAGCCAGGCTGGCGGCCTGTTGCGGGCTGCCCGCGACGATAATGCGCGTTGGATTTGCCTGAAACACTGATTCGCCGCCCACCTGGCTCAGGCGGCTGTCAACAAACGGGTTAGTGCCGCCTGCCAGGCGCAAAATATCACTGGTGTAATTGTGCCCGCGCAAGGTCAGGTAGTGGCCGCGATCATTGCTTCCGGTCTCCAGGTACACCGGTACCGCAGGCTGCCCGGCCAAGCGCGCTTGTACGGCATCCAGTCGCACCTGCATGCGTTCAATCAGTTGCTCGGCGCCCAATTCATGGCCGGTGGCCTGGCCCAGCAGGCGGATATTGGCCAGCACGGCCTCCAGATCGCGGTGGTTGAGCACCAGCGCCGGTATGCCGATGCGTTGCAGCGGCTCCACCAGGGTTGCCGCCTGCCGGGCCGGGGTCATGACCACCAGATCAGCTTGCAGGCGGGCGATGGCCTCCACGGAAAACCCCAGACGCCCGCCAACCTTGGCCCGTTCGGCAATGTCGGCGGGGTAACGGGTAAACGCCTCGACGCCGACAATGGCATCCCCGGCGCCGATCGCCGCCAGCATCTCGACGTTACTGGCGAAGATGGCGACGATCCGTTTGGGCGGGTGCGTCAGTGTTACCTCGCGGCCCAGGGCATCGACCACAGTCCGCGGGAAGCCGTCATCGGCCCTGGACGCAAGGCTCACCAGCACACACAACAGCACAAGCCAGCGCATACGGCTTAGAACCGGTAATGCGCGCCGAGGTACAGCTCACGCCCCGGATTACTGTTGCCCAAACCGCCGTTGGAGGCCCGAGGATCGGCCAAGGGCGAATCGTTGCCGGTGGCGATAAACAGCGTGCTGCGCTCGATATCGAACAGGTTATTGACCCCGCCAAACAGGCTCAATTGCTCGCTCAGGTGGTAATTGCCACGCAGGTTAAAGACCCAGAACGGTGCCTTGCGGTACACGTAGTTGGTGTCCGGGTTGAGCAGTTTTTCTTCGGTGCGGTAGTACACCGGGCCGCGCAAAATGCCATTGACCCCGACATCCCAGTCACGTTCGCGGCCATAGGTCAGCGCCAGGCTGGCCTGGTATTGATACATGCGCTGGATCTTGTCGCGGTACGGGCCGGTCAAGGTGGAAGCTGCGCCTTTGTCGTCCATGTCGAAGTTCCACACCGCATTGGTGTTGAGCCGCAGGATGCGTTCGTCACCGAGGGCCAGGGCGCTGGCCAGATCATATTGCCATTGCGCTTCAAGGCCACGGATCACCGCGTCGCCGTCGCCATTGACGTACTGGCTGATGCTCTTGGTCAGCGGCTGCGTGGTGATGCGGTCCTGAATGCGGTTCTGGAACAACGCCAGGTCAAAGAACTGGTTGGCATTGGTCAGGGTCACGCCGGTTTCGAATTGCAGACTGGTTTCGGGCTTGAGGTTGGCGTTGCCCAGCGTCTGCGTGCCGCTGATGGTGGTGAAGTCTGCTGCCAGCTCGCCTGCCAGCGGCGCACGGAACCCGGTCGAAACGCCTGCCCGCAGCTTGACCCCCGGCATGGCCTCGTAGGCGGCGCCTAGGCTGTAGGTGACTTTGTCGAAGTCTCGGGTTTTCTCGTCCAGCAGCGGCATGTAGTCGGTCTTGACCGTGCTCGACTGGCCATAGCTGTAGCGCGCACCCGCGCGCAGGGTCAGGCGGTCGTCCATCATCCGCTGCACGATTTCGGCGTACAGCGCCGCGCTCAGGTCATCGGAGTTGATGTCGTAGGGCGCCACCTGACTGCTGGTAGAACCGTTGACGGCAATACGGAAGCGATCGTTGCGCAGCTTGCTCTTTTCCAGGTCCAGGCCCACCAACAGATCAGTGCTTGGCGTCAGTAAAAACTGCGGCGTCAGCTTGATACCGTAAGCCTCAAGACGACGCTCGATGTGGTCCTTGCTGAACCCCGGGCTGCCATTGCCCAGCACCGGCGAACCCCAGTGCAGATCGTCAATGTCACGGAAGGCATAAGCCTGCGAAGACCAGTTCAGCCACTCGGCGGGTTTGGCGACCCAGTCGAGCTCTACCGACTGGTTGTAGCGATTGTCGTAGTTGCCATAGTTCCACTGCGAACCGCGAAAGCCCGCGTCATAGATGCCGTCTGAACGCACGGTCAGGTCGAGACGCTGGTCTTCTGACAGCTCGTACCCCAGCGCCAACAGGCCGCCACGACGTTTCCATGAGGTGTTTTTCTGGGTGCCGTCGGCGCTGTGGTAGTCATTGCGCCGACCGTTATCCAGGCCCAGGTAGTAATCCAGCGGGCCCGAACTGCCGCTTTGGTACACGCTGCCCTGAGCCAGCCCCCAGGACCCACCCTGCAACGTTGCGCCACCGCCTTGGGTGTTGCGGCCATTGCGGGTGATGATATTGATCACCCCGCCAATCGCCTGGCTCCCATAAATGACCGAGGCCGGGCCGCGAATCACTTCAATGCGCGCCACTTGCGCCGGGGACAGCTTGGAAATATTCGCCGTACCTGCGCGGCGGCCGTTGACCAGTACCGTGACCTGGCTGCGGTAATCGCGGCCTTGGCCATCGGTGTTGCCGCCACGGATGTTGATCGAGGTCTGGCCCGGCGTCCATTCACTGAAAAAGCCCACGGCGTTCTCGGCCAGCAAATCGGTGAGGTTGCGAGCCGAGGAGCGCTCGATCTGATCACTGTCGATCACCTGCACGGTGCTGGTGACATCCTTGAGCGACTCACCGGCGCGCGGTGCGCTGACCAGGGTCGAGTCCATGTGCAGGACCGACGGGTTTTCTGCGGCAAAGGCCGCAAGGCTGACACCGAGCCAAAGCGGCACGGCTGCGCTGAACGAATGGCGCAGGGGGGCGTTGCACAGGTTGAGCATGGAGAGGTCCGAAGGCATTTTTATAGGAGTTATTTACGCGTGCCAGATCAAGCTGGCCGCCCGTTTCGGGGCACTGGCAAGCCAACCCCCTGGCACTTTTTGCAGGTTGTCTTGCAGGTGGCGTTCAAGCAGCCCTTGCGCCGCGCCATCCAGGGCGCCGAGTTTTTCCATAAAGTGCATCAAGGCCGCATCCGGTGAGGCAAACAGCGTGCTGAAGGCCCAGTCGGTGAAGTGGATCTGGTCGGGTTGCCAGCGATCCGGCAACTCAGCCAGCGTCAGTTGGTAGCCGGGAGTCATGTCACTGCGGTGCAGTTGCGGCGGCAAGAAGCCGGACAGGCAATACGTGCGCGGGCCTTCCTGCGCGGGCAGGTTCCAGACCAAGGTGCGTGTGGCCAGCGGCCGAACCTGCTGAACAAACGCAAGGGCCTGGCCGTCTGCCACCGGGATATTCGCGCACAACACGGTTGTGGTCGGGGTGAGCGGCAAATTTGGCAAGTCCTGCCAAAGGCCGTTGTGCAGGCTCAGTTCAACACTGGGGGCCTGGGCGGCCAGATGCTCAATGCTGCTACGCATGAAAGCGTTGGGCTCAACCACCGTCCACTGCCCACAAGGCATCAGCAAATGGCGACCGAGAATCCCCGAGCCGGCGCCAATATCGAGCAATTGCTGTTGCGGGCCGAGCAGCTCGAGCAAGCGTCCGCCCACGCGCTCCACATAATTGGAGGCGGCCAGATGCTCGGCATAAAACGCAGCCTCACGGTCGGGCCAGACAAAAGGGGTAGCAGCGGGCAGTCGGGTTGCAGGGTTCATGGAGGCGCCGTCGGGTTGAACCAAAACGGGCACTCAGGGGAACTCACGCAGAAAAATGACGGGCAGGGAGGGACTTTGCGCGCGCCAAGGCCTGCATCCGCCCACCGCGGAGTGCCATATGTTGGATCAGGCCGGTCTCCGGGCTCACGAGGGTCATGAAACATTCGCCTTCCCATGCCAAAGCACAGTGGCTACTTGAATGTTTCGCTCGCATACCGTTGCGGGGGCAGCGCCGGATTGACCTGAAAAGGCGTACCGGCTTCCCGTTTCACCCTGGGCGCGATGGCCAAGGACACCTGAAACAGGCGCGCATCTGACCATTGGTCACCCGATGCGTCAACCATGAACATGAATAATTATTCATGAATACACAGCCTGTAGGAGCGAGCTTGCCTCGCGATCTTTTAAAACATCAAAAGATCGCGAGGCAAGCTCGCTCCTACAGAGTTTTATATTTATCAGAGAGATAGGAGATAAATCTAAGATTAAATATTAACTACGATCGTGAGCCTTATCCGCCAGTTTCCCGGCATCGACCCGCACAAACACCGAATCCCCGACCACCGTCAGCACCTCCCCGGCATACACCTCGCAGATCACCCGGCTCTTGCGTCCGACATCCCCCTCAACCCAGGCCCGCAGGGTCAGCGGGACGCCCATTGGGGTGGGTTTGATGAACTTGATGCCCAGGTTGCCGGTCACGCAATTGATCCTTGGCAAGCTCTCTGGCTGGCGATCTTCCGCGCGGTAGTGATACGCCATCACCGTCCAGTTCGAGTGGCAATCCACCAGCATTGCAATCAACCCGCCGTACACCAGGTCAGGCCAGCCGCAATAACGCGCATCCGGCAAATGCTCCGCTACAACGTGAACACCGTCTTCATGCCAGTAGCTCTTGATGTGCAGGCCATGGGGATTATTGCTGCCACAGCCATAGCAGATGCCTTCAGGCGCAGCGGTGTCTTGCAAGGAAGGGGAGATGTGGTGCATACCGTGATCGTCCTTTACTGGATTTCAAATCTTGCCATTCCCCTTACGTTAACGTAAAGATTGGTAACAGTGCGCAGATCTAAAATAAAAATCGCAAAGCTCACTGCTGTGGAGCGCCTGATGACTCTTACAAAAACACTTCAGCCCAAGCCCCTTCGCGAAGTTCGCCTGGCCCGGGAAAAACTGCACCTCGAAGGTTTGGTGCCCAGTGGCGTGTTGCGTGCCGAAATCGACGCCTCATGGCGCCGCAGCCTCAACCACGGTGTGCCCGTGAGTGGCCAGCATGAACTGAGCCTGCAAACCACTGCGAGCCTTGACCTGTTATTAGCCAACAACCAGCTACTGATCGACGCGGCCATGCCGGCCATTGATTACTTGAACCAGCGTCAGGGCAAAGACGGCTTGATCATTCTGGCCAACGCCGACGCCACTATTCTGGCCGTGGAGGGCCGCGCCGACCGCCTCAAAGGCAGCGGGGTGCCGGACATTACCCTCGGCGCCTGCTGGAGCGAAGCCGCACGCGGCACCAACGCGCTGGGCACCACGCTGGTCGAAGGCCGACCCATGTTGATCGATTGTGGCGAGCACTATCTGGATCGGCTGAGCCGTTTTTCCTGCACCTCAGTGCCCATTCATTGCCCGCAAGGCGACATCCTCGGCGTGCTCGACCTGACCCGCGAAGGGCCGCTCGGTCGCGTGCACGACAGCACCGCGTTACTGGGCATGGCTGTCAGCCAGATTGAAAGCCGGGTGTTCAATACCAGTTATTCTGAGCACATCGTGCTGGCCTTCCACAGCCGTCGCCAGTACCTGGAATCCCCGTGGCAAGGCTTGTTGGCGGTCAGCCTGAGCGGGCAGATCCTCGCGGCCAGTGGCCAGGCCTGCCAATTGTTGCGCACTGAACGCTCGGTGCTGGTAGGGCAACGTTGCGAAGCGTTCCTCGGGCTCGATGGCCTGCAACTGCTGGCTCGTCTGCAACAAGGCGCCCTGGGCAGCCTGCAAACCGCCCAGGGCGAATTCTTCTACAAAACCCTGCGTGCGCCACAACGTTCGCCGAATGTGCTGACGGCGCCACGCACGGCGCCGAAAACCACACCGCCCGCGCCTGATCTGGAGGCGCTGGCCGGTAACAACGCTCGTTACGCCCGTGCCTTGCGTATGGCGCGCCAGGGCCTGGCCAATGAGCTGCCGGTATTGCTGCTGGGAGAAACCGGCACCGGCAAAGAGGTGGTCGCCCGTGCCTTGCACATGGCCGGCAGCCGCAGCGCCAAGCCGTTTGTTGCGGTTAATTGCGCGGCAATCCCTGAAGGCCTGATTGAGTCCGAACTGTTTGGCTATCGCGAAGGGGCCTTCACCGGCTCGCGCCGTGGCGGCATGATCGGCCGCCTGCAACAGGCCCACGGCGGCACCCTGTTTCTGGATGAAATCGGCGACATGCCGCTGGCCCTGCAAGCGCGCCTGTTACGGGTGCTGCAAGACCGCAAGGTCGCTCCTTTGGGCGCCGGCGAAGAACAAGACATCGACGTCGCGCTGATCTGCGCCACCCACCGTGACCTCAAACAACTGGTGCACGAACACCACTTTCGCGAAGACCTGTTCTACCGGGTCAATGGCATCAGCGTGATGCTCCCGGCCCTGCGCGAGCGCGAGGATTTCGGCGCCTTGATTGCCCGCTTGCTGGGCAAATTGCAGGCCCCGCACGTGAGCTTGCACCCCGACTTGCAAGCCTTGCTCGACGGTTACCACTGGCCGGGCAACATCCGCCAACTGGAAATGGTCCTGCGCACGCTGCTGGCCATGCGCGAGCCTGACGAGTCCGAGCTGACCCTTGAGCATCTGCCCGACAGCCTGCTCGATGACCTGAGCGCCAGCGAGCGCCCACCGGCGGGCAGTATTCGCGAAAACGAACTGGAGCTGATTCGCCAATCCCTGGATAACCACCAGGGCAATGTGTCTGCGGCTGCTGAAGCGCTGGGCATCAGCCGGGCCACCCTGTACCGCAAACTCAAACAGTTGCGCGTGTGATGCGGCGCCTGATCGTCGGGCTGATCGACAGCCCCAATCCGCAAGCGTTGCATCAGGCGCTGCACTGGCTGTACGGTTTTGTTCGCCCGCACCGCTTGGCGATTGCCGGGCTGCTGGGCTTGTCGGTGTGTGCCTCGTTACTGGTGCTGGTGCAGCCGTGGCTGACCAAACAACTGATTGATGACGGCTTGCTGGCGCGTAATTTCCCGGTGCTGGCGACGGTGGCCGGGCTGATGATCGTTGCCGGGCTGTTGGGCACGGCGCTCTCCGGGGTGAATCGCTACCTGCACACCCGGCTGTCCGGGCGGATTCTGTTTGCCCTGCGTGATGACCTGTACCAGCACTTGCAAACCCTGTCGCCGGGGTTCTACGGCCAGCGACGTATTGGTGACCTGATGTCGCGGATCGACGGCGATGTCGCCGAAATCCAGCGATTTGCCGTGGATTCACTGTTCTCGGCCGTGTCCAGCATCATTGGTTTGCTGGTGGCCTTGGGCATGTTGCTGGCCTTGTCGTGGAAGCTGTCGCTGCTGGCCTTGATCCTGATCCCGCTCGATGTGCTCTGGCTGCGCTGGATGCGGCGCAAAGTGGAGCGTGATGTCCGGCAATTGCGCGAGCGCTCGGCTGACGTCTCATCGTTTATGGTCGAGACGCTGCCGGTGATGAAGTTTATTCAGTCGGCCGGTCAGCAGCAGCGTGAAGCCAAGCGCCTGGAAACCCTGGGCCAAGGCTATATGAGCCAGTTGCTGCGCCTGCAAGTCACCGAGTTTTTCACCCAGGCGGTGCCGGGAACCTTGACCTCGTTGTCACGGGCCTGCGTGTTTTTGATTGGCGGCTATTGGGTCGTGCAGGGCACCTGGCAACTCGGTGCGCTGATCGCCTTTTCAACGTATCTGGGCATGGCCATCGGGCCGGTGCAAAGCTTGCTCGGGCTGTACGTGGCGATTCAACGGATGACCGTCAGCCTCGGCCGGGTCATGGAATTGCGCGGCGAGCAGCCTGCCGTGCTGAGCCCTTCGAACCCCAAACCGCTTCCAGACGAGGGCGACTTGCGCTTCGAGGCCGTGCACTTTAGCCATCCGGGCCGGCCCAGCACCCTGAACGGCATTAATGCGCATATTCCCTACGGGAGCAAAGTCGCCCTCAGTGGCGGCTCCGGGGTTGGCAAGTCGACCCTGGTTGACCTGCTGCAACGCCACCACGACCCACAGTCCGGTCGGGTGTTGTTGGGCGGTGTTGACCTGCGCGAACTGGACTTGCTGGCGCTGCGCCGCCGGATTGCAGTGGTCAGCCAGGACATCGTGCTGTTTCGCGGCAGTCTGGCCGATAACCTGGCTTACGCGGTGCCGGGGGCCAGCCGTGAAGCGGTGGTCGCAGTTGCCAGGCTGGCACAACTCGACAGCTTGATTGCCGACCTGCCCGAAGGCCTCGACAGCCCGTTGGGCGAGCGTGGTCAGCAGTTGTCGGGCGGGCAAAAGCAACGGATCGCGATTGCCCGGGCGTTGTTGCAAGACCCGTTGATTCTGGTGCTGGACGAAGCCACCTCGGCCGTCGATGAGGCCACTGAACGCGAAGTCATTGAGGCCATCGACCGCCTGTTTGCGCGGCGTACACGAATTCTGATCAGCCACCGGCCTTCAACCCTTGCCAACGCCGACCTGTGTTTGCATTTGCAGGCCGGCCAACTGACAGCAAACAAGGTGCTGCATGAAGCCTGAACTCATAATTGGCGTGGTCGACAGCGGCCATGCCCCCGCGCAACAGCCGCAGGTGGTGGCAGGGCGCAGGTTTGCCCTGCTCGATGGGCAACTGCTGCGCAGCGAGCTGCAGGACGATCCCTTGGGGCACGGCACTGCGGTCATTCAGGCCATCGCCCGGCGGGCACCGGCGGCCGTGTTTTGCGTAGCGCAAGTGTTTGATCAGCGCGGGGTCACCAGCACCTTGCAGATTGCGGCGGCGATTGACTGGCTGCTGACGCAAAACGTGCGGCTGATCAACCTGAGCCTTGGCTTGCGTCAGGATCGCAGCCTGTTGCGCGAGGCGTGTGAATTGGCGGTGGCGCGCGGGGTGTTGCTGTGTGCCTCAAGCCCGGCGCAGGGCGAGGGCGTGTACCCGGCCAATTACCCGCAGGTGCTGCGAGTGACCGGCGACGCCCGTTGCACGCAAGACCAATGGTCGTGGCTGAATACCGCACAGGCGGAATTTGCTGCCTGCGTACGTTCAAACATCGCCGGGCAATCGGGGGCGAGCCTCGGTTGCGCGGCCTTGAGCGGTCATCTTGCCAGCCAACTGCTTGCACAGCCGCAGGCAACTAACCCGCAATTGCTGGAGTGGCTGAAAACCAATGCCCACTATCTCGGGCCTGAGCGGCGGGTGGGCTCATGACTGCGATTGTGGTGTTGGGCGCAGGCCCTGCGGGTGCGGCGGTGGCCATGGGTTTGCGGCGATTGGGCTACCCGGTGACGCTGGTCAGCGAGTGGCGCCGGTTTGCCGCGCTGGAAGGCATTTCCCAGCGGGTGCTGGAGGCTTTGCGTGCAGCGGGTTTGCAGCGGGCAGTGGCCGACGCGGTATTGCCTTCACAGCGGCAAGTGGCGTGGAACGGCCAGCAGCACGCACAAAACATCGAGTGGTTGCTGGATCGACCGTGTTTTGATCGCGGGCTGCGTGAAGACCTGCGTCTGGCCGGGGTAGACGTGGTCGAGGCCCGCGTGTTGGCAGTGGCGTCATCAACCACCGGCCACAGCATCAGCCTCGAAGGGCGCGAGCCGCTGCAGGCAGATTTTCTGGTGGAAGCCCGAGGGCGTCAGGCGCCTGCCGTAGGCAAAGGCCTGCGCGGCCCGGAGACGGTGAGTTTGCTCAATCGCTGGCAAGCGACGCCGGGCCACACCGCCAGTGCCGTTGAAAGCCTGGCGCAGGGCTGGGCGTGGATGGCACGCCGGGCGGACGGCCAGTGTTATTGGCAATGGACCGTGGACGTGGCCAGTGCCGAACTGCCGGGCAAGGCGCAATTGCTGGAGTACTGCCAGCAGCAGCGAATGGCCTCGCCGCTGGCCCGAGCATTTTTTGCCGATTCGGGGCAACACGACGTGCAACTGCATGCCCGTAGCAGCACGGCAATCTTGAGCCCGCAGGTGTGCGGCGAAAACTGGATTCGGGTCGGGGATGCAGCGATGGCGGTTGACCCGCTGTCGGGCAACGGGATTTTCCAGTCCTTGTCATCGGCGTTGCAGGCACCGGCGGTGATCAACACGCTCCTGCGTAAACCTGAACGAGTGGCCCTGGCCCAGCGCTTTCACCAGCAGCGGGTCGAACAGCTGTTTATGCGCTTTGCGCGCATTGGCCGGGATTTCTACGCCGAAGAACAGCGCTGGGCGCAACAACCGTTCTGGGCAGCGCGAAGCGATTGGCCGGACAGCCAGATAGCCCATGCCGAGGCAGATTTTGCCGCGCTGCGAATAGAGCGGGCGCCAGTGTTGCGCGATGGTTTCGTGGATGAAGCCGAGGTGGTGATCAGCCCGGACCAGCCGCTGGGGATCTGGCATGTGCAAGGGGTAGAAGTCGCGCCTGTGCTGCGGCGTTTGCAGGCTGAGCCTGCACAAAACGTGTTGGCGTGCCTGACCCAGGAGCAAGCGCGCGCGCTCAAAAGCTGGTTAGTAAGCCAGGGCTACCAACCCATCCTGTAGTCGCTGCCGAAGCATGAGGCTGCGATGGGTTGCGCAGCGACCCCAAAGCGGCGGTCCTGCGGCCCGCATCGCAGCCTCGTACCTCGTCAGCGACTACATGATTTACAGCTTGATCAACACCGATTTCAGCTCGGTGTAATGCTCAATCGCCGCATAACCCATTTCACGGCCCACGCCGGACATTTTGTAGCCGCCAAACGGCAGCGCCGGGTCGAGGGCGCTGTGGCAGTTGACCCACACTGAACCGGACTTGATGCGCGGGATCATCCGGTGCACCGCGCCCAGGTCGTTTGACCAGATGCTCGCACCCAACCCGTAGGGGCTGTCATTGGCCATGCGCAGTGCGTCTGCCTCGTCGTCAAACGGGATCGCCACCAGCACCGGGCCGAAGATTTCTTCCTGCACCAGTGAATGTTGTTGATCAACGTCGACAATCACAGTCGGTTTAACAAAAAAGCCGGGCCCGTATTGCTCGCCGCCACAGGCAATGGTGGCGCCGCTTTCACGGCCCATCTCGATGTAATGCGCGACACGTTCCTGCTGGCGGGCGGAAATCAGCGGGCCCATGTCCACGCTGGAATCCAGACCATTGCCCAGCTTCATGGCGTTGGCAATGTCGGCAATATCAGCTACCACATTGTCGAAATGCTTGCGCTGCACATACAGCCGCGAACCGGCGCAGCAGACCTGGCCCTGGTTGAAGAAGATGGCACTGGCCGCTCCGGCAGCGGCGCTTTTCAGGTCGGCGTCGGCCATGACGATGGTCGGGGACTTGCCGCCCAGTTCCAGGGTCACGCGGGTCATGGAGTCCATGGCGATCTTGCCGATCTGCTTGCCCACGGCGGTGGAGCCAGTGAAGGTCAGTTTGTCCACCAGCGGGTTGTGGGTCAGTGCCGAGCCTGCGGTGATCCCGGTGCCGGTCACCACGTTAAACACGCCTTCGGGGTAACCGGCTTCTTGCACCAGTTCGGCCAGTTTGAGTGCGCTCAACGGGGTTTCATCGGCAGGCTTCAGCACCACGGTGCAGCCGGTTGCCAACGCCGGGCCGAGCTTCCAGCAGGCCAGCAGCAGCGGGAAGTTCCAGGCCACGATAGCGCCGACCACGCCCACCGCTTCACGGCGAATAAAGCTGTGGAACTGATCGTTGGGCATCAGCGGCAATGACACCTCGACGCTGGAACCCTCGATCTTGGTCGCCCAACCGGCCATATAACGCAGGAAGTCGATGGACAACTGCACGTCCATGACCTGGGCCACGGCAGCACTTTTACCGTTGTTCAGGCATTCCAGTTGCGCCAGTAACTGCGCATCGCGCTCCATCAGGTCGGCCAGTTTCCACAGCAGGTTTTGCCGTTCCCGTGGCCGTGTACGGGTCCATGCAGAGTCATCGAACGCGTGGCGGGCAGCCAGAACGGCGCGGTCAACGTCCTCAGGCGTGGCCTTGGGTACGACGCAAAGCACTTCGCCGGTGGCCGGGTTGTGCAAGGGCATGGTCTGGCCGTCTGCGGCCTCGACCCAGGCGCCGCCAACCAGCATGCGCGGGGCGCGTTGAATAAAAGCCGTAGTGGCAGGAAGCAGAGCAGCAAGCGACATGATGAGTCCTCGTCTTGTTAGTGTCCGAGGGCATTCGCAACGGTTGTGCCAGTTTGCTGTTACCCCGTATTTACAGGGTTTCCAGGCCAAAGGGTGTCTGCCCGACATGGCCAGTTGTCGCAATCTGCGACAGGCTTGAGACGGTTTTCGCAACAAGGGCGCCCTCGGGCCGCGTCTCAGAGTGCAACAGCTGTCTCGATATAAAACGCCGCAATGCCTGTAAACACGGGGGGCAAAACTCGTATCGCCGCCCATCTCGCTGATTTACCGGGCTTTTCGTAAGCTGGCACGCTCCGTGTATTACTCCGTCCAGACGTTTCAAAACGATAAGCCACAACAATAAGAAAGCACCGTGCGAGGTCCGACGTTGATGAAGATAAAACTCCGATCAGGCTTGAACGCCAGCCTGCTGGCCCTGGCCGTTTGCGCAGGCTTGCATGCACCGGACAGCCAGGCTGCCCGCGATGCCCAGAGCATCCTCCAGCAAAACTGTATGGGCTGTCATATCCCCGAAGCCAACAACGGCCTGAGCCGTATCAGCCACCAGCGCAAAACCCCGGAAGGCTGGCTGATGAGCATTGCCCGGATGCAGACCATGCACGGCTTGCAGATCAGCGATGAGGATCGCCGCACCTTGGTCAAATACCTGGCTGACACTCAAGGCCTGGCGCCGAGCGAAACGGACGGCGTGCGCTATGCCCTTGAGCGACGCTTGAACACGGTCGAGCATTTCGACGAGCAAACCACGCAAATGTGCGCCCGTTGCCACTCCGGCGCGCGGATTGCCTTGCAACGGCGTCCGGCTCAGGAATGGGAGCGGCTGGTGAACTTCCACCTCGGGCAATGGCCGTCGCTGGAATACCAGGCCTTGTCCCGCGACCGTGACTGGTTTGATCTGGCCCGAACCCAAATGGTGCCGATGCTGGCCGAGCGTTATCCGCTGGACAACCCGGCCTGGCAGCAATGGCTGAAAGCTGCGCCTAAAAGCCAAACCCTGGCAGGCAACTGGAGCTTTAGCGGGCACTTGCCGGGCAAAGGGGAAGTGGCCGGGGTGATGGCTGTTGCGCCAGATGGCGAGGATACCTTCAAGGTCAAGATCACCGGCCAATACGCCGATGGTGCGCCGTTCAACGGCGAAGGCAACGCCTTGCTCTACAGCGGCTACGAATGGCGCGGCAACGTCAAGATCGACGGGGTGAACATGCATCAAGTGTTCGCCGCCAAGGACAACACCCTGCAAGGGCGCATGTTTGAAGCCGATCACGACGAACGCGGGCTGGACTTGATCGCCGCCAAAGAGGGCAGCAACCGTGTGCTTGCGGTGCAACCGAGCTACGTAAAAGCCGGCAGTGAAAGCGAAATCACCCTGGTCGGCAGCGGCCTCAGCGGCACCCCGAGCCTGGGGCAGGGCGTCGAGGTGCTAGAAGTGCTGGAGCAGAGCCCGTCGCGTATCAAGCTGAAGGTCAAGGCTGCCGCCGATGCGCAGCCGGGCCTGCGTGAGGTCAGCGTGGGCGCGCTCAAGGGGCCAGCCCTGGCGGTGTACAACCAGATCGCCGAGGTCAAGGTGGTGCCCGAGTTCTCGGTAGCACGAATTGGCGGTGGCGGCGGTTCGACGCCCAAGGTTCAGGGCCGCTTTGACGCCGAAGCCTGGGGAAAAGGGGCCGATGGCAAGCCCTACCGCATCGGTGTAGTGCCTGCAAAGTGGCATGTAGAGCCGTTCAACGAACAGGCCAAGGAAGACGAAGACGTCAAGTTCGCGGGTGTCATGCAGGCTGAAACCGGCATCTTCACCCCGGGCGATGCCGGGCCGAACCCGGCACGCAAAATGTCCACCAACAATGCCGGCAACCTCAAAGTGATTGCAGCGGTCGACGACGCAGGCAACGCGCTGACCGGCGAGGGCCATATGATCGTCACCGTGCAACGCTGGAACAATCCGCCCATTCCCTAAGCAAGGCCTTTGCAAGCACTGGCGACAAACACTTTTCGGAATGACCGCAAGCCCCGCCGACGGGGCTCGCACTGGAGGTTTGGCATGGGCGCAATCTTGAATCTGGTGGAACGCAACCTGCACGAAGTGCACGTGGATGCTGACCGCATGCTGTTTCACATACCCAGCTCATCGCTGTTTGCCAGCGATGAGCTGACCGGCACCATCATCGATACGCTGCGCGGCCCAGGCTGCTCATCTGATGACCTGATCCAGCGCTTGGCTTCACGCTTTAACGGTGAAGAAATCACCGAAACCCTGCGTGAGCTGATGTCCCTGGAGCTGGTCAGCGACGGTTCGCCACTGACCCCGGACATAGTCGCCAAACGGGTTGAGCGCACGGCCATCAACACTGTGGTGCTCAACGTCAACACCGGCTGCAACCTGAGCTGCACCTACTGCTACAAGGAAGACCTGGACAAGCCCTCCGAGGGCAAGAAAATGGACATCGACACCGCCGTGGCGTCGGTTGAAATGCTCTTGCGCGAGTCCCCGGACGAAGAGCGCTTTACCGTCGTGTTCTTTGGCGGCGAACCCTTGAGCAACCGCAAGCTCATCGAACACATGGTCGATTACTGCGAGAAGCGCTTTGCCGAGGCGGGCAAGTCGGTGGAGTTCGTGATGACCACCAACGCCACGCTGTTGAATGAAGACACGGTGGACTACCTCAACGCCCACCGTTTCGGGTTGTCAGTGAGCATTGACGGGCCAAAAACCGTGCACGACCGCAACCGCATCACCGTGGGCGGGCAGGGTACCTATGACGTGGTGCGGCGCAAGGCCGAAATGCTCTTGTCGCGCTACAACAGCCGCCCGGTCGGCGCCAGGGTGACCCTGACCACCGGCGTCACCGATGTCGAAACCATCTGGGACCACCTGTTCAACGAGCTGAGATTTGCTGAGGTCGGTTTTGCCCCGGTGACCTCCGGGGACATCAGCAGCTTCAACCTCAGCAATGACGAACTGGTGGAAGTCTTTGCCAGCATGAAGCGCCTGGGCCGCCGTTATCTGGAGGCGGCACTGGAGCACCGCAACATTGGTTTTTCCAACTTGCACCAGTTAATTACCGACATCCATGAAGGCCACAAAAAAGCCCTGCCATGTGGCGCAGGCCTGAAAATGCTGGCCGTTGATTACAAGGGCGAACTCAACCTGTGCCACCGCTTTACCGGCTCGACCTTGCCGACGTTTGGCAACGTGCACAGCGCGGTGAAACAAGTGGAGCTCAACGACTTTTTGTCGCAACGCCTGGACCGCACCAACACGGGCTGCGATGACTGCCAGATCCGTAATCTGTGTTCCGGTGGCTGCTACCACGAGAGTTACGCCCGCTATGGCGATGCAACGCACCCGACTTATCACTACTGCGAACTGATGCGTGACTGGGTCGACTTCGGCATCGAGGTGTACACCCGGATCATGGCCCAAAACCCTGCGTTCATCAGCAGTTACATCACTCCGCGCAAGGCTCACTGATATGAAACATCTCAAGGCAATCAATAACAAAGCGTTGAAACTCGATGAGGCCGCGGCCGAAAACCGGATCGAGGAAGTGGTGGCGATGAACTCGGTGGCGGGGTGCACCTCGACCACCGACCCAGGTTGGGAAATTGATGCGTTTGGCGGCGTCTCGTCGTTGTGCCAGCCCATGGAGTCTGACTTGTACGGCTGTTCCGACCCGTGCTGGTGGCCAGCCCAGGTGCCCGACATGATGAGCACCTACCCGGACTGGAACAAGGACGCTCAGGCGTCCAACGAAAACTGGCGCAACCTTGGGACTGTCTTTCCAAAAGACAAATGACTTGCCTGGGTACACAAGAATAAGGATTCCAGCATGCCAAGCATCAAAACCTGCGGCCAGGCCGCGCTTGCCTTTCTCAGCGCCTTTTCGCTGACCGTGTTGGCCGATGACAATCGCGCCTTGCAAACCGGCCACGAGTACATGGTGCTCACCAACTACCCGAACAACCTGCACGTGGTGGATGCGGCTACCGACACGCTGTTTAAAACCTGCAAAATGCCTGACGCATTCGGCCCGGGCTCGGTGCAAATATCGCCGGACCATAAAACCGCGTACGTGCTCAATAATCACTACGCCGATGTGTACGGCGTCGAGCTGGACACCTGCAAGCAGGTGTTCCATGCCAGCATCACGCAAAAACCGGGGGAAAAGGCCCGCGCCATGTTCAGCTTCACCCTCAGCCCGGACGGCAAGGAGCTGTACACCATCGCCAACCCGACGTTGATGCTCAACGACCATTATGAGGTGCAGCAACCACGGCTGGATGTGTACGCCACCGATGCCGGTCTGAATGCCAAGCCGATCCGCAGTTTTCCGGCGCCCCGGCAGTTAAGCATCATGCAGGCGGGTGACGACGGCAGCTTGTACGTGGCCGGGCCAGACCTTTATAAAGTCAATCCGCAGACCGGCAAGTTCGATGTGCTGCTCCCCACCCGCCACTGGAACCGCCCAGGCTACAGCTCTCCGGACGTGCTGTATTTCTGGAACCATCAGAGCTACCTGCACGATTTCTCGCTGCTCTACACCGCGGCCAAATTCAAGGATGACAAACAGGATCTGGCCACCGCCGACTACGTGTATGGCCAGCTCAGCGTTGACCTTAAAACCGGTAAGGCGACAACCACCGATTTTGGCCCGCTGACCGAAATTTACTTCACCGGCATGCGTTCACCGAAAGACCCGAACCTGATGTTTGGCCTGCTAAACCGTCTGTCCAAGTACGACATCAAGCAACAAAAACTCTTGCAGTCGGCGCCGCTGGACCATTCGTACTACTGCATCGCGTTCAACAAGGACGGCAGCAAAATCTACCTCGCCGGGACCTACAACGACGTGGCGGTGTTTGATGCTGACAGCATGAAACAAGTGGGCAGCATCAAATTGCCAGGTGGCGACATGGCCATCACCACCTCGCAACTGTTTGTGCGTTAACCCCAGCCCCAAAACACTTATGTGGGAGCGGGCTTGTTGTGGGAGCGGGCTTGCTCGCGATTGGACCGACGCGGTGTAAAAGTTACATCGTGTTGCCCGTATCGCGAGCAAGCCCGCTCCCACAAAAAGGGTTATCTAGTCACTGACAGCTTCGCAAAACTTGCGAATCGCTTCGCAGGCGGCCAGCAACGACGCCTCATCCAGTGCATAGGCAATGCGGATGTAAGGCGCCAGGCCAAACGCGCTGCCCGGCACCACCGCCACATTGGCCTCGTCGAGCAGGGCATGAGCGACGTCTTCATCGGTGTGCAACACGCGCCCACCGGCAGACGTTCTGCCAAGCAGCCCCGCACAGTTGGCAAACACGTAAAACGCACCTGCCGGTGTGGCGCATTCCAGCCCGGGTGTCGTGTTCAACTGCTCGACCAGCAAATCCCGTCGGCCCTGAAACGCGGCCCGGCTCTGCCCGATGAAATCCTTAGGCCCCTCCAATGCTGCCAGCGCCGCCTGTTGCGACACAGAGCACGCTCCGGACGTCTGCTGGCCTTGGAGTTTTTCCATGGCCTCCAGCAACCAGCGTGGCCCTGTGGCAAAACCAATGCGCCAGCCGGTCATGGCGTAAGCCTTGGAAACACCATTCATGGTCAAGGTTCTGGCGGCCAGTCGAGGTTCAACCTGAGCCAAGGTGAAGAACGCCTGGTCATCGAATATCAAATGCTCGTAGATGTCGTCGGCCAGGATCAGCACATGCGGGTTGGCCAGCAGCACCTCGGCCAGCGCCTGGAGCTCCGCCGGGCTGTACACTGCGCCGGTCGGGTTGGACGGCGAGTTGAGGATGAACCAGCGGGTGTGCGGCGTGATTGCCGCAGCGAGCAAGTCCGGGGTCAATTTGAACTCGGCATCACAGGTGACAATACGGGTTTGGCCGCCGCACAACTGAACCATCTCCGGGTAACTGACCCAGTAGGGCGCCGGTACGATGACCTCGTCACCTTCATTCAAGGTGGCCGCCAGGGCGTTGTAGATCACTTGTTTGCCGCCGCTGCACACCAGGGTGTCGGCCCAGGTCACTTGCAGGCCGTTTTCACGGCGGAACTTGGCCGCAACGGCTTCGCGTAATGAACGCACGCCCGCCACCTGGGTGTAACGGGTATGGCCCGCCTCGATGGCCTGGATGGCAGCGGCGCGCACATGCGCCGGGGTGTCGAAGTCCGGCTCGCCTGCGCACAGCGAGATGATCGTCGCCCCTTGCGCCCGGCGTTCTGCCACGCGGTCCATGATCCGGTAAGTAGCCGAAGGTTGGGCGCTGGCCAGTCGCTGGTTCAGGCGCTGGATGTCAGTACTGAGGCTCATCCGTGCTTACTCTGCAAGTGGTGATAGCCCAGCGCCGCGCGGACGTCTTTCAAGGATTTGCCCTGAGCGATCTGCTGGCGGATTTCGGCTTCTACCGACTCGATCTGACGGGCGCACGCGGCAACTTCTGCGGCGCGGGCACGCGGCACGATGACCACGCCGTTGGCGTCGGCCACGACGATGTCACGGGCGCATACACGGGCGCTGCCGATGGACACGGGCTGATTCACCGACTGCACTTGCACGCGGTCTTTGCCGGTGCGCATAAAACGCCCTTTGCTGAACACCGGGTAGCCGTCATGCAAGGCTTTGCTGACATCCCGGCAAACCCCGTCGATGACCGTGGCGGCGATGGCCCGGCTGCCTGCGTACTGGGTCATGATGTCGCCCCAGACCGTGCAGTCGGTGCGCCCGCCGTTATCGATCACCACCACGTCGCCGGGGGCTACGTCATCAATAAAGTCGCCCACCGTCCCCGGCGGAACGCTGGCCGAAACGTATTGCACGGTGAATGCAGGCCCCACAACCACCTGGGTGTAGTTGGCCAGGGGGGCGATGCCCAGGCACTGGCCGGGCAAGCCGAGTTTGTCCAGGGCATCAGAGACGCCGGGGGTGTCCAGCCCTTCAAACAGGGCTACCAACTGCTGATCATTCATTGTGCGTGCTCCGCATTGATGGCATCGAACTGACTGTCGTGCATGACCTCGGCCACTGAACGGCCCGCGCGAATGGCATCGACCATGGCGTTTTGGCGGCGGGTGATGCGCTCGCCGATCGTCACAACCTGCTCAATGGCGGCTTGAGGTACAAACACCGTGCCGCAGTTGTCGGCGATCACGTAGTCGTCTTCACTGACCTCGACGCCTGCGACCGTGATCGTCACCGCCGAGTCGATCTGCACCACCCGGTTGCGTGCGCTGATCATGGTTACGCCACGGCCAAACACCGGGTAACCAATGGACGCGTTGCCGTCGATGTCACGGCTGAAGCCGTCAATCACCGTGCCGCGCACACGTTTGCTGACAGCGGCATTGGCCAGGGTGTCGCCCCAGCACGAGATGCCCTCAAGGCCTCCGGCGATCACCAGCACCCGGTCATCGCTGTCGATACGTTCAACCACCGGGGTGATCAGGTGCACGGTGGGCAGGTTGTCACCTTTGGGGCCGAGCAGCACGGTGCTGGCGCGGCCGACGATTTTGGGGCAGTTCCACAAGGGCCGCAGGCCAGCGGTGGCGCCTTTGAGGCCAAGGAAATCGAGGGCATCAGACACAGTGTTAGTGTCCAGCGCGGCCAAACGGTCAAGCAAGCAGGGGGGCTTCATGGGGGGAACCTCGGTGGTGACGAAGGCGCCCAGTGTCGAGGAGTGTGTTTGATAGGTATATTACGAATCAAATAAGCGTTAGATACGCCAAACCTATGGATAAACCATGATCAATTTCCGTCTGATCCGTCACCTCTGGTTGTTCCTCGCCGTGGCTGAAGAGCAAAACTTCGGCCGCGCCGCCAAGCGCCTGGGCATGTCGCAACCGCCCTTAAGCGAGCAGATTCAGGTGCTTGAGCAAGCGCTTAAGGTCAAGTTGTTTGATCGCTCCCGGCGCGGTGCAAAATTGACCCCCGTGGGCGCAGCGATCCTGCCGGCGGTACGTAAATTTGCCGAGCAACTGGAGCGTCTGGAATTGGCCGTTGAAGAAGCCGTGGCCGGGCAGTCGGGGGTTCTGACCATTGGGGCAATTTCTACGGCGATGTTCGATGTACTGCCGGGCTTGATTGAACAATTGAAAAACGACTACCCGCACCTGACCGTCTCGGTGCGTGAAATCGACAGTGTTGAAGCCGTTCCAGCCCTCGAAACGTCAGACATTGACCTGGCGTTTGCCCGTCTGGACGGTGACTTGGGCGCATCAATCAAGTCGTTGCCATTGCTCGAAGACCGACTGATGGTGGCGATGGCCGCGGATCACCCCTTGGCTTCGCGCAGTCGGATAAACCTGTCCAGCCTGGCCAATGAGTCGTTGGTGATGTTCTCGCGCAAAGTCAGCCCGGTGTATTTCGACAATCTGATCGCCACCTGCAAGGCCAGCGGTTTTTCGCCACGGGTGTTGCACGAAGTACGCTCGGTGGCGTCACAAATTGCCTTTGTCAGTTATGGGCAGGGCATTGCGCTGGTTCCGGCGTCCTTGAAAAAGCTGGCCCCGGCCAATGTGGTGTTTCGCCCGTTGAGCCAGAAGCTCAATGTGGTGACCACCGCGGTGGCCTGGAATGCCGAGCGTGCCAATCCGCTGATCGATGAAATCATTGCCAGGTTCCGCGACAAGGTATGAGTCCGGGTCTGTGGTTTTGATAGGTTTGGCCTATAAAAACCTAACGGAATAAGGAATGTACAGCCGCAGCAATTGCCCCGACATTGGCGCTTTGTTTTTTGTACCAGAGGTTTTACGTGCCAACCCTTGCCAGCTTTACCCACCACCAGTTGCCGCTCAGCGTTCAGGGCGTGCCGATGAATGTCGCCGCCATCCACCGCGAAGGCCATTTGGCCCCGATTGTGTTCCTGCATGGTTTTGGCTCGACCAAAGAAGACTATGCCGACATTGCCCTGCAGTCAGCGTTCGCCGGCCATCCATTCCTGGCCTTCGATGCCCCTGGGTGTGGTGAAACCCGCTGCGATGACCTGTCGCGGGTCAGCATTCCATTCCAGCTACAAACCGCCCTTCAGGTATTGGAACATTTCGGTATTGAGCGCTTTCACGTGGTCGGCCATTCCATGGGCGGGCTGAATGCGCTGTTACTGGCCCACCAGTACCCTGAGCGGGTGCTGAGCTTTGTCGATATCGAAGGCAATATTGCCCCCGAAGACTGTTTTCTCAGCCGCCAGATCGTGGATTACCCGGCCCAGGATCCGCAGGCGTTTTTCAATGCCTTTATCGAACGCACCCGCCAGGTACAGGCATTTGCCAGCGCGCTTTATTCAGCAAGCTTGCGCCACAAGGTACGAGCTGAGGCGGTGCGCGGGATATTCGAGTCGATAGTCGATTTGTCTGATAACGCCGACCTGATGGGCAAATTCCTCAGTCTGAGTTGCCCGCGTCTGTTTATGTATGGCGAACAGAACGCCTCGTTGTCGTACCTGTCATCCATTCAACGTGCGGGCGTGCAACTGGCGCAGATACCGGCCTGCGGACACTTCCCCATGTACTCCAATCCGACCGAAATGTGGCGCCGGATCGCCGAGTTCTACGCGCAGCATTCGTAAGCGCTTAACCTCTCAAGGCCTCTGCGGCTTTACCGACGTACCAAAGGTATTGCCCATGCGTACGCTGGTGGCTGCAGGGGTCGACAGCCCGATCTGATTCGGTTGGCGCTTTTCCACCGGCACCTGCTGGGCTTCGGTGTTTTTCTGTGCAGCTTTGTCGGCGTTCTGGCCCGTGCCCAACTGCTGGCTCAAACAGTCGTAGTCCGGCGAGCGGTAACCATCCACTTTCACTTCAGTGCAGCCTTTGGTCGCGTCTTCAGCGTGGGCTACCAGAGGCAACGCAGCACACAAAAAAACACCGGCGAGGGCGGGGAGCAATTTCATCGGGGCCTCCATGCGGGCCCGAGGAAAGAGGGCCGCTATCAGGGCGAAGTCTAGAGCAGGTTGTGTGACAGTCGTGCGATGTTTTTTTGCCATCACTGTAACGTCAGTTTCATAAACGCGCTTCAGGATGACGGTTTTCTAGGGCGCGCAAGCAGTGCAGCGAAGCGGAGCAAAGGGCGGGCGCAGGGCTTGGACTCACGCAGCAAGTTGCCTGGCATTGCTGTGGGCGTTGCTGTGGGCACCGCCTGCAATGACGGCAGAGACCACGCCGCTGCTGGAAATGGACCTGCCCGCGCAAAACCTTGAGCAAGCGTTGCAAGCGTTCAGCCAGGCCACCGGCATGGCCGTGCTGGTGGACCGGGAACTGACCCGCGGGCGGCGTTCAATCGGCGTGCATGGCCGTTACACCGCCCAGCAGGCATTGGGTGTGTTACTGACAGGAAGTGGTCTGATGGCTCGATACGCCAGCAGCGACGCGTTTACCTTGCAAGTGCCTGAAGTCAGTCGCCAGGTTGAGCCGCACGGCGCCAAGGGCAGGGCGGCTGCGGCGCGGATCAACAACAGCTACGCCGCAGCTTTGCAAACGGCCATTGAGCGCAGCTTGTGCGCTTCACCCCTGACCCGTCCCGGCACCTTTCGTGCGCTGGTGCAGGTATGGGTAAATCGTGAAGGTTTGATCGAACACAGCCGGCTGGTCAGCACCACCGGTGATGTACAACGCGATGAAGCATTGGTTCGCAGCCTGGGCGCCACCCGTGTCAATCGACCGGCTCCCAGTTCACTGCGCTCACCGGTGACTTTACTTTTGATGCCTGAAACCGCAGGAACACGCATGGAATGTACAGCAGGGAAAGGAGCCTCGGGGTCATGAAAAATTCCGGGCAGAGTACGATGGTCAGCTTGTTTCTGGCGTCTTACGAGGACTTCAAGGTGCGTTTGCGCAAGCGCCTGGGTTCTGAAGACCTGGCCAGCGATGTGCTGCACGAGACCTATTTGCGGGTAGACCGCATGGAGGTGCCGCCCAACCTGTTGCAACCCAACGCCTACCTGTACCGCATGGCCCTCAATATTGCGGCTGATCGCCGTCAGGCCGATGCGCGCCTGCTGACCGGAAGTGAAATCGAAGACCTGTTGCAACCCAGCGATGAAGCCCTTGACCCTTCACGGGTGGTGGGCGGTCAAAAAGAAATCCAGAGCCTGGTCAAAGCCCTCTATGCGCTGCCACCGCGCCAGCGCAAAATCCTCCTCGCGGCACGTGTCGAAGAAGCCCCGCACCTGGAAATTGCCAAGCGCTACGGTATCTCAACGCGCATGGTTGAAAAGGAAATCAAGGCGGCTTTAGGCTTTTGTGCGCAGCGCCTCGAAAGAAAAGTCATTCAGCGGTTCGGTCCCGGGGCCGGAAAACCGTCTTAAGTAATGAGTCCCTGATAATCCGTGAGAATTGACGCGCTTGAACATTTTTAGCTTCCCCGCTTCCCGGGATCGGTCAGACAGCCAGCTTCAGACAGAAGCCCGGGACTGGCTGATCCTGCTGACCTCCGGCCAGGCCACGGTTGCTGATGCCAAGGCCCTGAAAAACTGGTGCGCACAGAGCCCCGAGCACGCCCAGGCATTTGAACAGGCGAAGGTACTGTGGCAACAGATGGCGCCTGCCGCCGCCCAAGTCCAGCAGCCGCCACGGCATTTTGGCCGCCGTGCATTTCTGGGCGCGGCCATTGCTGCTTCGGCGGCGGTGGTCATGGTGCGGGTCGGTGTGCCGGGTGGTTTTGACGGGCTCACCGCTGACTACCGCACAGCGGTCGGAGAGCAGCGCGGGGTTGATCTGAGTGAAGGTGTTCGTCTTGAGCTCAACACCCAGACCCGCGTCAGTCAGCGCGACCAAGGCATCGAATTGCTGGAAGGCGAAGTGGAGGTGCTGGCCAACGCTGCTCAACCGCTCAAGGTACAGGCGGGCAAAGGCTGGCTGAGTGCTGCGCAAGCGCGTTTTAACGTACGCAACACTGACCACAGCGTCTGCGTGACGTGCCTGGACGGTTCCGTTGCGGTGCAGGTGAACGGGCGCAACCTGCGTCTGGACAGTGGCCGCCAACTGACCTACACCGCGACCCAAGTTGACGAGCCTGTGGCGGTTGATACCCAAGCGGTGACTGCCTGGCGCGAACAGGTATTGGTGTTCAACAACGCGACGCTGGCGCACATGGTCAACGAGATCAACCGCTACCGCCCCGGCATGCTGGTGTTGCTCAACACTGAACTGGGCAAACGGCGCGTGCAGGCACGCTTCAGCCTGCAACAACTGCCGGGTGTAGCCGTAATGATCCGCGATGCCTACGGCGCCAAATGCACCGAACTGCCGGGTGGCGTGGTGTTGTTGAGTTAATTCCTAGACCTTGAGGAGCTGCCGAGGCACGAAGACTGCGAACTTTTAAAATCTTCGGCAGTTCTTATCAAGCGCAAGCTAACTCATTGATTTTAAAAGATCTGTAGGAGCGAGCTTGCCTCGCGATCTTTTAATCTTGATTTAAGAGGCTCCGTTAAACCACGCTGGCCGATCGCAGCCTTCGTACCTCGTCAGCGACTACAGTCGCCTGTTTACTGCGCCATGCTTGGCGTAAACCAGAGCACCGTCTCGACGCCGAAGCAACATCGTTGTTTATGAACTTTCAATGACAATGGTTCAGTCCCGCCCTCTGCCAACTGCCTATCTCCTAAACGTGAAGCTCGCTTTCAAGCGAGAACCAATGAGGATGATTCCAGATGGTCCGTTGCAAACCACCGGTTAACCCGAAAGCTCAAGGCCCTGGCGGCCAACTCACCGTGCGCCTCAAGCCATTGGCCCATGCCATTGCCTTGCTGATGGTGGCGGGTACTGCCCACGGTGCCCCGGCGTTCAGCTCCGGCTGGTTTGCCGATAAGGGTGCGTCTCAGGCTGCAACCGCTGCGCGCAACAATGCTCAAATGCCGAAGATCCCGACGCTGAATCAGCAGGCCAAGGCCAATCAGCAGTTGCAACGGTCTTTGACCACGCTCAACACCAGTGTGGCGGCGATTGCTGCGCAGCAAGCCGCGCAGGCTGCCGGACGGCAAGCGGCGTTGGGGCAGGTGTCGAACATTCCGGACGGTCTGGGCAAAGGGGGGTTGCAGGTTGATAACAGCTTGACCCAAGGCTGGACCAACGCCAAAGGCCCGACGCAAACCCAGGCCGGTGGTAAAACCACCGTGACCATCGAACAGACCGCTGACAAGGCGATCCTCAACTGGGAAACCTTCAACGTCGGGCGCAATACCACGGTCGATTTCCAGCAGCAGTCAAACTGGGCCGCGCTGAACCGGGTCAACGATCCGAACGCCAAGCCCAGCGAGATTCAGGGCCAGATCAAGGGCGCCGGTACGGTCATGATCATGAACCGTAACGGCGTGGTGTTCAGCGGTACCAGCCAGGTCAACGTGCGCAGTCTGGTGGCCGGTGCCGCGAGCATCACGGATGACCAGTTCACCCAGCGCGGGATTTATGTCGATGTTGACGGCTCAAAACCGACGTTTACCGACGCCGCAGGCAAGGTTGAAGTACAGCGCGGCGCGGTGATTCAGACCCACGCCGCCACGCTGTCCACTGAGTCCGGTGGCTATGCCTTGCTGCTCGGCTCAGAGGTTGAAAACGCCGGCACCATCATCACCGCCAAGGGCCAGACCACCCTGGCCGCAGGCGACAGTTTTTATATCCGCCGTGGCGTCGGGACCTCGGGTAACCAGAACTCCACCACCCGTGGCAACGAAGTCGCGACCAGCCTCAAGGCGGGCAGCACGGCAGGCACGGTCGTTAACAATGGCCTGATCATGGCGTCGATGGGTGACGTGACGCTGACCGGGCACAAGGTCGAGCAAAACGGCGTGGCGCTGGCCAGTACCTCGGTGGACACGCGCGGCACGATCCACCTGCTGAACTCGGTCACCGATAAAACCGGCAGCGTGAGCCTGGGGCAGGGCAGTACCACCGCGATCCTGCTGGACGCCACGGGCAATACCGCGCTTAACAGTCAGCGTGACAGTGGCCTGATCAACCTTGATGGCCGCCCGAACGCGGTCAATATGCCCACCGGGCAGTTCAACCACCTCAGCACCCTCAGCGACCGTATTGATCAGTCCCGGGTCGAGATCGTCAGCGGCGGCACGGTGGAGTTCAAGGACGGCTCCATCACCTTGGCCACCGGCGGTCAGGTCGCCGTCACCGCGGCTCAGCGCAGCCTGGTGCGTGATGGCGCGATGATCGACGTGTCAGGCGCCGTGGGAGTCAAGGTGTCGATGGAATCCAACAACATCAAGATCAACGTGCAGGGTAACGAGCAGCGAGACGCGCCGGTCAACCGTGAAGGCGGCAAGCTGATCAACAACGATGTCTGGGTTGACCTGCGCGAACTGGTGTTTGTCCCGGCAGGCACCAACGGCTACGCGACGGATCGCTGGTACACCGCCGGTGGCTTGCTGGAAGTGGGCGGCTATCTCGGCACCCAAGGGCACACCGTGGGTGAGTGGATGGCTCAAGGCGGCACGCTGACCTTTACCGGCAACGAAGTGGTGACTGAAAAGAACGCCCAGTTCAACCTGTCGGGCGGCACGGTTGATGTGCAGGGCGGTTACATTCAACAGAGCTGGCTCAAAGGCCCGGACGGCCGCCTGTACGAATTGTCTAAGGCGCCGGGCGACATTTTGTATTCCGGCTTTTATAAAGGTTTTGAAGACACCAGCCAGCGCTGGGGCCGCACGGACTATTACTACAACCCGTTGATTGCTTCGCAGCGCCGCTACGAGGCCGGTTATACCGTGGGCAGTGACGCCGGCAAGCTGGTTATCGGCACCACCAGCGCCGTGCTTGAAGGCCAGTTGATCAGTGATGTGTTCCAGGGCGATCGCCAGATCAAAACCCCGATCATCAACATCGACGCTTATCAGCAGTCGCAGAAAGCTGCGGCGCAGCGGGCGCAGTTGATCATCGGCAGCTACACGCCGGTGTTCAACAAAAACACGGGCACTTTGCGCTTCGGCCTGAACCCGGTCACCGGCGAGATCGTGTTCGACACGGGCGTCGAAAAAATCGCCAACGGCCTGGACCTTTTGGCTGCCTTGCCGACTGAGCGTCAAGGCAAAATCATTCTCGACAGTGATCAGCTCAATGGCTTTGAGCTGAGCGCAATCAAAGGTTCTGCCAAGCAGCAAATCACGGTCAACAGCGCGCTAAAAGTGGCCGATGGCGGCGATATCACGCTGCTGACCCCACGGGCTGCCATCAATGCCAACCTGACCGCTCACGCAGGCAGCATCAATGCCGGCAACATTTTCCTGCAGGCCGACAGGGAGCGTGACATGGCGGTGGGGGATGTTTACCTGCGGCCAAGCAACGGCACACCGGCGTGGGTCAAGGTGGCTGACGGGGTCAAACTCGATGCGACCGGGCGCTGGAACAACCTCGCGCAGGACGCTGCGAACAACCCTGCCGCGGCCTGGATCAATGGTGGCAAGGTGTCACTGCGCACCACCGGCGACCTGGAACTGGCGCAAGGCAGTGTGATCGATGTGTCTTCCGGAGCCACCATTGGCCTGGACGGCAAGCTCATCGGCGGTAAGGGCGGCAGTGCAACCCTGGCGGCCATGCAGGCACTTGAGTTGGGCAGTGAGCTGCGCGCTTACGGAGTCACGGGCGGCGGCACCCTGGCGGTTCAGGCGCGCAAGGTGCAGATCGGCGACACCACCACGGCACCCGATGCCGACACCTTGCATGTGTCCGGTGACTTCTTCAAAAAAGGCTTCTCGGCCTACGACATCACCGGTAACGAAGGCCTGCTGGTCACCGACGGCACACACGTTGATGTTTCGATGCCGGTCTACCATCAGGGTGAACAGGCTGCGACCACGCCAACGGGCAGCGACCCGACCACCGCGCTGGAGCGCTGGACCCCGGCGCTGTACCAGGAAAACGCCCTCAAGGGTGTGTTGACCCAGCGCCGTGGCGCCAGCCTTAACTTGAATGCAGGCACCACCATCGCATCGGGCGCATTGGCTGCGAGCACTGCCCTGACGGTGGGCAAGGGCGCAGTGGTAAACGTTGATCCCGGCCAGGCGATTAACCTGCGCAGCATCGGCCAACTGACGGTCGATGGTACGCTCAACGCCTGGGGCGGCACTGTCAGCCTCGCGGGGCTGGCCAACAGCGAGTCCAATAAAGTTGACGCCATCGGCCATGGCCGTTCGATCTGGATCGGTGAGCACGCGGTCATTGACGTAGCCGCGCGTGCCGTGACGGGTGTTGACAGCCTTGGCCGTGTCTATGGTCAGGTCCGCAATGGCGGGCAGATCATTGTCGGCGGCGATGTCAATCCAGACACCGGCATCGCCAAGGCCAGCGATCTGTTTGTGGTGGTGCGCGAAGGCGCACGCCTGGATGCATCCGGTACTCAAGCCCTGTTGGACATACCGGGGCAGGGCCGCGTCAACGTGGCCAGCAATGGCGGTAACATTGCCTTCGCTTCCAATAATGGCCTGTACCTGGACGGCAGCTTCAACGCCAATGCAGGCGGTTCAGGTGCGGCAGGCGGGCGTCTATCGCTGGCCCTGGAAGCACCGTATTACCTGAAGGAGCACGTCACCAACCGAGTGTTGCCGGTGCGTGAACTGGTCTTGAGCCAGCAGCATAAAACCATTGCCTTGGCTGACAGCGCCGAGGCTGCAGCGGATACGTTGGTCTACGGCCACGGCGCACTGGGTGTAGATCAGGTCAAGGCAGGTGGTTTCGACAACCTGACGTTGCTGGTCCGGGGTGTGTTCAGCGTTGACGGTGATATTTCGCTGAGCCTGGGGCAAAGCCTGCACCTGTACACCGGTGGCGTCAGCCTGACACGCAACGCCAACCCGACGTCTCACGTTAACCTCAGTGCCCCGCATGTGGTCCTCAGCGGCCTGCTGGAACCGGATAAATCCGGCATGGAAGCCTGGACGCGGCCTTACATCGCTGACACGTCGCCGGGGTTTCGCAGCCAAGGCACGCTAATCGTTGATAGCGACCTGCTGGACATTCGCGATCGCGTTGGTTTCGGCGACACGCTGAGCTTTGATAACGTCCAGCTCAACAGCCGCGGCGACCTGCGCTTTCTCGCCGGGCGCGATGGCGGCGATACCTCCAGTGGCTTCAGTACCCAATTGCGTACGGCGGGGGACTTGACCCTGCGTGCCGCAAGAATCTACCCCGGCTCTGAAATCAACGCCCAAGTGTTGGTGGGCGACGTCAACATCATTAACAACCGGTTGGTTTTCGATCCGACCCGCTCCCTGACCATCGAAAAAGTCGGTGATGATCACGGTGTGGCTCCGGACTCGGTGTTCGGGCGTCTGCAACTGGGGGCTTATACCATCAAGCAAGGCGGCGTATTGCGTGCGCCGTTGGGGATGATTGAACTCGGTAACGTGGGCGACTCACGGGTTGAACTGTTGCCGGGCAGCCTGACGTCGGTCAGCGCCAAAGGCCTGGTACTGCCGTATGGCGGCACCGTGGATGATCAGGTTTATCGCTATAAGGGTAAAAACGTGGTCTTCGTCGGCCAGGGTGGCCTTGGGCTGACCGGCAGCGGCGAGCTAACGGTCGGGGTCATTTTGGGAGGTGCCAAGGCGACGGTATTGCCTGGTGCCACCCTGGATTTGTCCGGCGGCGGCGAGTTGTTGGGCGCAGGCTTTATTTCCGGACGCGGCGGTTCGACCGATGCACGTTTCAACCCGTTGGTGCAGTTTGGTGCCAACGGCGGCTTTACCTTGCCGGGCCTCGCGACCAACCCGGTCTACGCCATTGTCTCGGGCGTTCAAGCCGGCTATGCACCGGCCACGGGCGAAGCCGGCGCGAGCACGCCGCTGGTGGGCCAGCAAATCACTATCGGCGCAGGCGTGCCGGGCTTGCCCGCAGGCATCTACACCTTGATGCCGTCAACGTATGCCTTGAAACCGGGGGCTTTCCGGGTAGAGATCAACGGCCTCGCCGGGCAGGGCAGTGATGGCGCCACCACACTGATGCGCAACGGTTCTTGGTCAACGGCAGGGCAACTGTCGATTATCAATACAGGCATTCACAACAGCATTAACAGCCAGGTGATCCTGACCTCGGCCGACACCTTGCGCCGTTATTCGCAGTACAACGAAACCAGCTACGCCCAATTCGCCATGGCCGATGCGGCCAGGCTCGGTGTGCCACGGCCCATGCTGGAAGTGGATGCTAAAACCCTCAAGCTGGCGTTTACCGGCGGTGGCGGCAAAGACACCTTCACCTTCGACGGCATTGGCAAGTTTGAAGCGGCCAAAGGCGGTTACGGCGGCACCGTGGGCGTTATCAACCTGGGCGGCGCGACCCTCGAGAACCGCTATACCCAAATCGTCGATGCCAACAGCCCCCTGGAGGCTTTCGAAGGGCTGACGCTGACGGCACAAAGCCTTAACAATCTGAATGCCAAGCGCATTCTTATTGGCGGCTTGCCCCAAGTGGAATATGGCCGTAACGGTAATATCGTCAAGTTCCCTTATGGCGTGAACACTCCGGGCAACTCGGTGTTTCTGCGCAGCGGTGCGACCCTCTCGGCACCTGAAGTGATGATCGTGGCAGGCCCCGGCAGCATCGTGATCGAGCAGGGGGCTTCGATTACCACCCTGGGTCGCGGTGCCGCTGCCTATGACGCTCGCGACGGGTTTGTTTACGAGGGTGTGTCGAGCATGCTGGCCGTGTCCAATGGCCTGATCAATGTGCTGCCTTATGTCAACCGCACCGGCGACCCGACGGGCGATATCCAGATCGGTGTGTGCCCGAGCGGCAACTGTTCGGGCCAGACCACAATCTATTCCGAGGGCAGTATCGTCGCCGCCACCGATAAATCCCTGCAACTGGACGATGCCGTGCGTTATGGCACTCGCCACCTGACGCTGGCCTTGAGCAACATCAACGTCGGCAGCACAGCCGGGCTGGCGGATGCGGCCGCGCGCAAGGTGTTGCCAGCGGGCTTGACCCTTAACCAGCAAGTGCTCGAACGCTTGATGCGCGGTGACTACAGCACCGGTGCCCCGGCGCTGGAAACCCTGCAACTGTCGGCGGGCCAAGCGTTCAACTTCTATGGCAGCACGCTGCTGGACACCTACGACGCCCAGACCGGCAAGTCGTTGCTGAACAATCTGGTGCTGTCGACCCCGGCGATCTACGGTTTGGGCAATGCCGAAGATGTCGCGACCATCCATACCGCCAATCTGATCTGGCAAGGTGCCACGGGCGCACCGGGCGCGGTCATCACTGACGGCGCCGGGACCGGCAGCGGACGCCTGGATATCAACGCCGAGCGCATCGAGTTTGGTTATGGTCCGTTCGCCCAGCCCAGCAGCAACACCGTGTTTGACCGTCTGGTGCTGGGTTTTGCCAACGTCAACCTGAATGCCAGCGATCGCATCACCGCCAATTACAAAGGCAGCCTGTCGGTGTACCAACGCCAGGGCGCGTATGACCCGGTCACAGGCTTTGCTTATAGCGGCGGCAATCTCAACATCGTGACGCCATTAATGACCGGTGAAGGTGGTTCACTGAACCGCATTACCGCGGGCGGTGCGATTGATATCTCTTCATATGGCGGCCCTCGTGGCGCGGTCAACGGCTACGGTGGCGAGCTCTCCTTCAAGGGCGACACCCTTCGCCTGGCCTCGGCGGTGGTGCTGCCGAGCGGCAAAGTCACGCTGGACGCCACAGGCGATGTGGTGTTGACCGATGAATCGTTGATCGACGTGGCCGGTCGTGCCGTGGTGTTCAACGACATCACTAAATACGGCGCAGGCGGCAATGTATTGCTCGACAGCCGTCACGGTAATATCCGCCAGGCGGCGGGCTCGACCATCGACCTGTCAGCCAAACACAACCAGGGTGGCAAACTGCGCGCCGTGGCGCTTGACGCGGCGGGCGGTATGGTGGATCTGCAAGGCAAGATCCTGGGCGGCAACAGCGGTTACTACAATGCCGGTGGCACCCTTGTGCCGTATCAGGGCAGCAGCGTCGAAGTCCAGGCTCAGCGCCTGGGTGCCACAGGCTCGCTGGATCAGCAGTTTGCAGCGCTCAACCAGCGCCTCAATGACGGCGAAGTCTTCGGCGCCCGCAGCTTCCAGCTCAAGCAGGGTGACCTGACCATCGGTAACGGCCTCAAAGCCAATACTATCAACGTCTCGGTCGACAACGGCACGCTGCGTGTCACAGGCCTGGTGGACGCCAGCGGTGAACGCGTGGGCAGCATCAACCTTGCCGGTAAAAAAGGCCTGACACTGGATGGCAGCGCGGTACTCGATGCCCACGGCAGCCAGGTGCGTGTCGACAGCTACGGCAAAATCATCGATTCACCGAACCGGGCGATGGTGGTGCTGGGTTCCGGCACCGGACAACTGACCCTGGCGGACGGCGTGCGCATCGACCTGCGTCACGGCACTGCGGGCACGCGGGGCAATGACGGGCGCAACCGCGGCACCCTGGAAATGAACGCGCCGCGCCTGAACAACAACGACATCGCCATTGATGCCAGCGGGCGTCTGGACATTAAAGGTGCGCGGGCAATCACCCTAAACGGCATGGCGACCTACGACGACGCCCCCGTGATGACCGATCCGACCGCCAGCGGCAGGCCGTATCAGGTGATTGATCAGGCGTATCTGGATGGCAAGCACGCCTTGAGCACGGCGTTTATCAATGCCGCGTTGCAAAACAGCAACCTACTGAACAACAAGCTGGCCGGGTTGAACAACGCCACCTACGCCGACGCTTTCCACCTGCGTCCGGGCGTGGAAATCATCAGCAACACCGCGAATGGCGATCTGGTGGTGCAGGGCGATGTCGACCTGTCCGGCTATCGCTACGCCAGTCTCAACCGCAACAGCCAGAAAACCTCGGTGTACGGCTCGGGTGAGTCCGGCAGCCTGACCTTGCGTGCCGGGGGCGACCTGAGCATCTACGGCAGCATCAACGATGGCTTCGCGCCACCGCCGGAAACAATGGATGACAACGGCTGGGTGTTGTTGAAAGGTCGAGACTTTACCAGCGGCGACACCATCGTGCCGGGCAATGGCGTGGTTCTGGCGGATGGCACCACCTACATGGCCGGCTCGGTACTGAACTACGATTTGCCGATCAAAGCCATGACCGTGGAGGCCGGTACGCGTTTGCCTGCGCGGGCAACATTGGCACAAGCGCTGACCTTGCCTGCCGGCACCGTGTTGGCGGCTGCGGTACTCGACGCTTCGGGTAACACGCTGCTGGCAGCAGGCACCTTGCTGAACCAGCCGTACACCTTGCAAGCCGGTACTCAACTGGAAGCCGGGACCTTGTTGGGTCAGTCCGCTTCGCTGCGCGCCATGGTCTGGCCAAAAGGCGTGCCATTGCCTGGCATGGCACGGCCCCTGAATACGATTGAAAATACTGTCACCCTGGATGGCGATATTACCTTGGCGCGCGGTGCGCTGATTCCGGTGGGCACCAACGTCAAGCTGGTGGGCGACGTGGATTCGATTCAGTTGCGCCCTGAAGTGGCCGGGCGTCAGGGTAAAGTCTGGGCCATTGCACCGATGCTGGCCGAGGGCTCGCAGTCGTGGTCGTTGCGTCTGGTTGCCGGGGCGGACACCGAAGCGGCCGACAGCCGACTGCTTCAGCCGCACCCGAGCACCGGTACATTGCGTTTGGCCGACAGCCACTACGGCATGTTCGCCAAAGAGTTGCCACCTAAAGGCGTGCTGGTCTGGACCGCCTACGCGGTCAATGATCTTGGTGATGCCGGGGTTGTGGTCAAGGAAGGTGATCCGATTGATCAATCGGTTCTGGATGAGTTTGGTCTGGGCACGATTGCCGAGTTTTGCAGCAACTTTGCGGAATATTGCCAGGCCAAAACCACCTATGTGTGGACCGAGTACGCCGCGGCTGACCTTGAGAGCATCGGTATCATCGTTGAGGTGGGCGGCGTGATCGATGACCAGTTCCTGGCGGACCTGGGGGTTGAAGGCGGCGCGTCTAAATTCTGTGTGGATTCACCGGACTATTGCTTGTCCAAGAGCCCCAAGGAATATGCACCGTTGCCCACCAGTTCGAGCTTCAGCGTCGTGCGTACTGGCACCGGCGACCTGCAATTGCTCAGCGGTGGCAACCTGAGTGTGGACTCGTCTTACGGCGTGTACACGGCGGGCACTTCATCTACCAGCACTTACGCGGGCGACCCTTTCAATCAGCCACGGGCGTTGCTGGGCGGCAGCACTGTGCTCAAGGAAAACCCCAGCTACTTCGAACAGTTCGTCAACGGTGGCAGCGAAAGCCTGTACCGCGCCTGGTACCCCGAGGCGGGCGGTAACCTGACGCTGAACGTCAATGGCAACCTCACCGGCAACCTCGACAACGGCGGGCGCTATAGCCAGTTCAGACCCAACCCCGATGACTACGGCAACAACCGGGCGGATGTAGGTAACTGGCTCTGGCGTCAGGGCAGCGGCGACGTGGCCACGGGCGGGCAGGCGCAGCCGACGGCCTGGTGGATCAACTTTGGTACGTACACCAACATCATTTCTGACAACCTGATTGGCTTCACCGGCTTCGGTACATTGGGTGGCGGTGACCTGGACGTGACCGTAGGGGGCGACGCGGGCTCCTTGAAGGCACCGACACCTACGCCCGATGGCAATAACAAACGCACCCAAGGCCTGGTGCTGGCCGTTGGCAGCACGGGCCGGGTGAGCAGCGATGGCAGCTTGCAACTCACCGGTGGCGGCGACCTGCGTCTGCAAGTCAGCGGTGCGCTTAACCCTCAGGCTCTCATCGAAACGCTCGGCAATCGTGACGGTGTGCTGGTCAACACGCGAGGCAATGTGCAAGTGCAGGCCGGCAGTATCGGGCGCATCGACACTGTCTACGGCACTTCGGCCCAGGTGCCGGGTGATGTACGTGCAGCAGAACCGTTGCGCGCCAGCCGCAGCAAACCGCAAGGCGGGATAACCCTGGTGGCAGGCGATGCCACGTTCAGCCTGCACACCTTGGGCGACCTGGTGGTACAAACGGTTGAGGATGCAGGGCGTGTGACGCAGTACAACCGATCGGCCTTCAGCCGTGATGGTCTCAATGGCGGCTCCAGCAGCTGGTTTACCTTGTGGACGCCTGAAACGGCCGTCGACCTGTATGCCGAAGGGGGCAACCTGACGCCGTTCATGGTGGGCTCGAACACCGACATGGCGGTGGTGTATCCATCGATCCTCAGGGCGACCGCCGCCAGTGGCAGTTTTTACTACGGCAAGGCCGGCACCACCCGTGATTACGCGAGCTACACCTACCCGCTGCTCCTGGCTCCGGGCAAAAACGGGCAGTTGCAGTTCCTTGCGCAGGACTCGATTTACGCCGGTGGCTTTAGCGTTACCCAATCCAGTACAGCGCTCAGCAGCATCGCTACCCCGTGGAATCCGGCCTTTTTTGCCACACTTGGGCGGCAGAACTACAGCAACCTGTCACAAACCGGCAACTACGGCACTTACGGCAATGGCGGGCTGTCACTGTTTACGTTTGGTCCGGGTACAGCCTCTGAAGCGTTGAGCAATAGCGCTGATCCTGCGCGCTTCTATGCAGTGAAGGGTGACCTTGTGGGCGTCAACAGCGGCCGGATCATTGCGTACCAAAACGCCAATGTGGCCCATGTCGGTGAGACCTGGTACGAAGGCAGTCGCCCGGTGTGGATGATGGCAGGGCGCGATATTGTCAGCAGCGGTGCCAACCCGGGTGACAATGGCGAGATTTATCCGGGCGTGATCACCACGGGTAACCTGTTCGTTCATAACAACGCGACCGACATCTCCATCGTCTCGGCCGGGCGCGACATCATTTACAGCAGCTTCAACATTGCCGGCCCGGGCGGGCTGGAGATCACCGCCGGGCGCAGCATCGTCATGGACGACAAGGTCAGCGTGACCAGCATCGGGCCGATCATTGCCGGTGATTTGCGTCAAGGTGCGAGCATTGCAATGCAGGCCGGTACGGGCGCCAACGGTGTGGACTACCAGCGTTTTGTCGAGGCTTACCTCAATCCGGCTAACCAATTGGCTGCGGGTGAACCGTTGTCAGTGTCGGGCGGTAAAGTGGCCAAGACCTACGAGAAAGAGCTGGTGGCATGGTTGGCTGAACGCTTTGGTTTTGCCGGTGACAGCGAGCAGGCAGTGGCTTACTTCAACCAATTGCCAGGCGAGCAGCAGCGCGTATTTGCCCGCGAGGTGTATTTTGCCGAGCTGCAGGCAGGCGGTCGCGAGTACAACCAGGCCGGTGGCGTTCGTGAAGGCAGCTATGCCCGTGGCCGGGCTGCGATTGCGGCGCTGTTCCCGGAGAAGGACGTGGCGGGTAACCCAATCGCTTATCAGGGTGACATCCGCATGTTTGGCGGCTCCGGGGTTCACACTGACTTCGGTGGCACCATCCAGATGCTCACCCCGGGCGGCAGCCAGACGTTTGGAATCGAGGGTGTCGCACCGCCAGCTTCGGCGGGCGTCATCACCCAGGGCGCGGGCAATATCCAGCTGTACTCTCAGGGCAGCATCCTGCTGGGCCAAAGCCGGATAATGACCACCTTTGGGGGGGCGATCATGGGCTGGTCCGCCGAAGGTGACATCAACGCCGGCCGGGGCTCGAAAACCACCGTGGTTTACACACCGCCGAAACGCACCTATGACAACTGGGGCAACGTCGCCCTGTCGCCTTCGGTGCCAAGTACCGGTGCGGGTATTGCCACGCTCAACCCGATCCCGGAAGTCCCGGCAGGCGACATCGACCTGATTGCACCCTTGGGCACCATTGACGCGGGCGAGGCGGGGATTCGCGTGTCGGGCAACATCAACATCGCCGCCTTGCGTGTCGTCAACGCGGCGAACATCCAGACCCAGGGCAAATCGTCCGGGGTGCCGGTGTCGGCAACCGTCAACACCGGAGCCTTGTCTTCTGCCAGTTCGGCGGGCGCGGCAGCGTCCCAGGCAGCCGACAACGCCGCGCGCAACCAGCAAGCGGCGGCGCGCCAGCAACGTGCATCAATCGTCACCGTTGAAGTCTTGAGCTTTGGCAGTGAGCCGGTGCAACACGGGCCGGAACAAACCCGGGCGCAGCCCGGTTACAACCCCAACAGCCCAGTGCAGGTGCTGGGCGCCGGGCCACTGAGTGAACAGGCACGTGCGAGCTTGACCGACGAGGAGCGGGGTCAGATCAGCCTGTAACCGCAGCACATTTTTGTAGTTCGACCTTGGGGTGATCATTGATCACCCCTTTTTTTGGGCACCTCATTTCGCTGTAGGAGCGAGCTTGTCTCGCGATCTTTTAACGATCAAAAGATCGCGAGACAAGCTCGCTCTTATCAAATATAAAATAAGTGATTGATTTTAAAGGCTTTGTAGGAGCGAGCTTGCTCGCGATCTTTTGATCTAGATCTTGCTTTTGATCTTGATCTAAAAGGCCCCATTAAACCACGCTGGCCGAACGCAGGTTTTGCGCAGTGGGTAACCCGGCAGGACGCCGGGTTAGCCGCGACACGGCCATGGATGGCCGATCGCGGCGGGCCTACGGAGCAAGGCCTGTGGTGAGGGCATGCCGAGCCAAAGCGAGGCACCGAGGGGTAGGGGCAAAAGCGTTTTGGTTACTTTGCCGCTTTTGCAAAGTGACGCGGCGTAAGGCCGGAACCCTAAGTGGCCGTTG